>DAPKRP010000143.1:0-8190 GCA_031800515.1 Polyangiaceae bacterium LLY-WYZ-14_1
CGCCGTGGCCCTCGCCGCGGCGAAATCACACACGCCCCTGGTGCTCGAACGGTTGCGCCGGTGCCCGAGCTCGACGCTCGGGTCTCGTAACCGCGGGGGCGGCGGTCCAACCGGAAGGAGAAGAGCATGGCAGACGAACAGCAGAAGGCTGGTCCCGAGGACCAGGCCACCCCGCCCCCCGTGTCCGATGCGCCGGCGGCCGACCCGGCCCCGGCGGCCACGCCGGAAGAGACGCCGGCGACGGCGGAACCCGTGCCTGCGGAGGCCCAGGCTGTCGAAGCCGGTGCCGGTGGGGCGGGTGCCGGTGAGGCGGCGCCGACTGGCGACGGCGACGGCGCCATGGCGACGGCCATGGAATCGCCCGTCGCGAGCGGTGAATACCCGATCGGCTTGCGGGCCCTCATCGACGCCGGCGTCCACTTCGGCCACCAGACGAAGCGCTGGAACCCCCGGATGCGCCCGTACATCTTCGGCGCCCGGAACGGCATCCACATCATCGACCTCGACCGGACCGCCGAGCTCTTCAAATCAGCCTATCGCTTCATCGTCGACCAGGTCGCCCGGGGCGGTCACGTCCTGTTCATCGGGACCAAGCGCCAGGCGGTCGATGTCATCCGAGAAGAGGCCACCCGGAGCGAACAGTTTCACGTCACCGGTCGCTGGCTGGGCGGGACCCTGACCAACTTCCGTACCATCAAAGGCAGTATCGACCGGCTTCGGGATCTCGAACGCCAGGAGGAAGACGGCTCCTTCGATCTGCTGCTCAAGAAGGAAGTGGTCCGCCTCAAGCGGGAGATGGACAAGCTCGAAAAGTACCTGGGCGGCATCAAGTTGATGAACGGATTGCCTTCCGTGCTCTTCGTCATCGACCCGAATCACGAGCACATCGCCGTGCGGGAAGGGCGCCGACTGCGCATTCCCATCGTGGCCCTCACGGACACCAACTGTGATCCGGAGCTCGTCGACTACGTGATCCCCGGGAACGACGATGCGATTCGATCGATCCGCCTGGTCACCTCCCGGGTCGCGGACGCCGCCCTGGAAGGGCTGGAACGCCGGAAGGCGATGATGAGCCAGAACCCGCAGGCCTTCGGGGCGGCGGTTCCGGCCGGATCCAACGACGGGGTACCCGTGGAGATCCGGGGACGGCGCGGCGGCCGGGGTCCCGGCCGGGGGGCCCCGGGGGCTCGCCCGGGCCAGTGACGACGACGGCCGCGAGGCTTGGTTTCCCCCGGCCTGCGCCGGGGCAGGGATGACAGGGTTCGAGGGCCTGCGGGGACCGGTCGACGGTCCCCTGGCCCGGGAGAAGGGAAGCGATGGCTGAGATCACCCCCCAGGCGGTCAAGGCGCTCCGGGACCGCACCGGCGCCGGCATGATGGACTGCAAGAAGGCGCTCACCGAAGCCGGTGGCGATGAATCCAAGGCGATCGAGATCATTCAGAAGAAGGGTCTCGCCAAGGTCGCCAAGCGCGCCGGGGCGATCGCCGCGGAAGGCCTCGTGCACTCCTACATCCACCCGAACGGTCGGGTCGGGGTGCTGGTCGAGGTCAACTGCCAGACCGACTTCGTCGCCCGGAACGAAGACTTCAAGTCCTTCGTCGAAGCGGTGGCCATCCAGATCGCTTCCATGTCCCCCCTGTACGTCTCGAAGGACCAGGTGCCGGACACGGACAAGGAAGCCCAGATGGAGATCTTCCGGGGCCAGCTCGCGGAAGAGGAATCCAAGACCGGGAAGAAGCGCCCCGAGCAGGCCATCCAGAAGATCCTCGATGGAAAGCTGAATAAGTGGCTTTCGGAGAACGCGCTTCTCGAGCAGGCCTACGTCGCGGAAGAAGAAAAGACCATCAGCCAGATGGCCGATGAGCTCTCGTCGAAGACCGGGGAAAAGATCTCCGTCCGGCGTTTCGTCCGCTACGAGCTCGGCGAAGGTATCGAAAAGAAGACGGAAGACTTCGCCGCCGAGGTGGCGGCGACCGCCCAGGGCGGCTGATCGCCGACCCCCCGGCGGACCGGTTCGTCCGGTGATCGGCTCCCCCGGGGCGTCGTCGTCCGCTTCCAGCGGTCGCGGCGGCGGACCGGTCCTGCTACACCCTCCGCGCGGCGCGGACCTGCGTCCCGGCCCGGACGCTCGGGTCCCGCCCCGCGACCCTTTGCCCGGGGGACGGTCCCCTCCCCGCGGCAAGCCCGCCCAGGACCGCCGCCATGAGCCCCCCCGCCGGACGCAAGCTGAATCGGATCATGCTGAAGCTCTCCGGGGAGGCCCTCTGCGGCACCCCCGGTGGCTACGGCGTCGACCCGAACACCCTCCACGGAATCGCCACGGAGCTCGCCGAGGTCACCCGGGACGGAGTCGAAGTCGGCATCGTCATCGGCGGCGGCAACATCTTCCGCGGGCTCAAGGGAAGCGCCGCCGGCATGGATCGGGCCAGCGCCGACTACATGGGCATGCTGGCCACGGTGATCAATGCGATCGCCCTCCAGGATGCCCTGGAAAAGGTCGACGTTCACACCCGGGTGCAGAGCGCCCTCGAAATCCGGCAGGTGGCGGAACCGTACATCCGACGAAGGGCGGTGCGTCACCTGGAGAAGGGGCGGGTGGTCATCTTCGCCGCCGGGACGGGCAATCCGTATTTTTCGACGGATACCGCCGCCGCTCTCCGGGCGATGGAGATCCACGCCGAGGTTCTTTGCAAGGCCACCAAGGTGGACGGGGTCTACGACAAAGACCCGATGCGGCACCCGGACGCGACGCTCCACCGGCGGCTGACCTACGACACCTACCTGAAGGAACGGATCGGGGTGATGGACTCGACGGCGGTGACCCTGTGCCAGGAGAACCGCCTGCCCATCCGAGTCTTCGCCCTGTCCGAGCCGGGGAACATCCGGCGGGTCGCCCTCGGCGAAGACGTGGGCACCCTGGTCACCGAGGACGGTCGGGATTAGGATTCCCGGTTGCGGAGAACCGACCCATGATCGACGACACGCTGCAGGAGCTCGAAAACGCCATCGGCAAAGCCCACGACGCGCTCCGCCGCGAGCTCTCCAAGCTCCGGACCGGTCGGGCCAATCCCGATATTCTCGCCGGCATCCGAGTCGACTACTACGGGACGCCCACCCCGTTGAACCAGATGGCCGCGGTCAACGTCCCGGAACCTCGGATGCTGACGGTGAAACCCTGGGAAAAGAACCAGCTTCGGCCCATTGAAAAGGCCATCCTGGAATCGGACCTCGGGCTCAATCCGCAAAACGATGGGGAGATCCTGCGTCTGCCGCTACCCCCCTTGACAGAGGAACGTCGTAAAGAACTGGTCAAGGTGGCCAAAAAGTACGGCGAAGATTGTCGGGTTGCCATCCGGAAGGCGCGGCACGACGCGAAGGACATGCTCGACACCCTGGAAAAGGACGGGGACGTCGGTCAGGACGAAGCCGACCGAGCCAGGAAGAAGGTCGAAGAGATCGTCCAGGCGGGTAACGGCAAGGTCGATGACATCGTCACGGCCAAGGAAAAGGACATCCTCACCGTCTGACCGGCATCGACGGACCCTGGCGTTAGGGACCGCGCAAGAACCGGGTCGGCCCTGCGGATCCCTGCGGGTAGAGCATTAGAAGGGAAAGCCCAGGTGGCCGTAGACCTGGCTTTCCCCCGGCGCCATCAAACCTCGGGCGAAGCCGAACCGAAGCGTGTAGCCGAGCCGGTAGCCCAGGGTGAAGTCGACGAGGACCTCGGCGCCTACGCCGACCAGAACGTCCCCCGGGCGGAAGCCTTCGTCCCCGTGGGCGATCCCGGCATCGACGAAGACGTTGCCGTAGAGCCGGTTCAGGTAGATGGGCAGGGTCTGGGGGCCCACCTGGGGACGGGCGATCGGGAAGCGGTACTCCGCCTGGGCCTGGTGGAAGCGGGTGCCCACCTGGACGAAGGGGGGGTAGCCGCGCAGCGCCGAGCCGCCGAGAAAGGTGGAATCCAGCAGCTGGTCCAGGATCGCGACGTCGGGGAAGCCGCCGATGCCGAAGACGTCCCGGACTCCGTCGTCCCCAAAGCTCGTGCCCCCGGCGTAGCGCAGCGCCAGGACGTGGTACTGGGCCCAGGGGTTTTCGACGTATTGGGTGGCGCTCCAGGTCAGGGCCAGCGCGGTGCCCGGTTCGTTCCCGAGGCGCGGGTCGGCCAGGGAGACCGCCGCCTGGATACGCCGTCCCCAGGAGGGCGTGATGTCGTATCGCGTTCTAACTACGTCGGAAAATCCCCAGCGCACCCGGAGTCGTGCGCGGTAGCCCAGTTCCGGGAGCAGGGGCAGGGGGTCGTTCGGGTCGAAGTTCAGCCGGACGGTCTGGGCGGGTTGGACGTGGGAGAGGGCGTAGCTCAGGGACAGATCGTTTCGGTGGAACTGGCCCCGGAATCCGTAGCTGACGTTGGCCGAACCTCCGATCACCCGAGAGGGATAGACCCGGCGGGCTCCGCCGATGACGAGGTCGCTGCGGGGGGCTTCCGTATGGAAGAGGTTGAAGGTGACCGGGGCGGGGGAGCGCTGGATGGTCCAACTGCCGCTCGCGTTCACGTTCCACCGTTCGACGCCGACCCCGACCCTCAGGTCGTACAGATGGAAGCCCGCGGCGTCCGAGCCGGTGACGGCGGCCGCCACCTCCGTGCCGTACCCGTCCTCCCCGATCTCGAGGCTCCAGGCCTGGGGCGCCAGCGTGTCGACCACTCGATAGCGGCGGGATCGCAGGGCGGCGACCTGGCTCGGCTCGCTCGCCGGGGGCCGGACGTCGGGGAAGACGGCGGCCGGTCGCCCGACGCCGGGGGCGAGGTCCAGCACGTGAACGTCGAAGCCGTAGGTCGAATAGCCGACGTAGACGAGCCGGCGTCCATCCGGCGAGACGTCCGGGCTGAAGGCACCCGCGACGACGTGGGTCACCTGGGTGGTTTCCCCGGTGGCGAGGTCCATCGCGTGGATGTTCGGGATGCCGGTTCGGTCCGAAGACCAATAGAGCGTCCCCCCGTCCGGCGACCAGGCGGGGCCCGTGTCGAAGGCCCGGTCCTCGGTCAGCTTCCGGACCGCTCCGGAGCCGACGTCGATGAGGTGGATGTCCCGGTAGCCGCCTCGGCTCCATCGGCTGACCGCGATCGTCCGGCCGTCCGGCGACCAGCGGGGGGTGTAGACCTGCTCGTAGCGGCGGCTCCGCAACAGGATCCGCTTCGTCCCGGGGACGTCCGCCAGATGGGCGACGGCCAGATGGGTCGTCCCCGCCCCGTTGACCGTGAAGGCGACCTGTTTCCCGTCCGGCGAGACGTCCGGCTCCCGGGCCCGCAGCCCCTCGGTCAGTCGTTCGGCGGGGCCGCCCTCGGCGGGACGATGGTAGAGGTCGTAGTAGAAGTAGATGTCTCGGTGGTCCGTCGTGGTGCCCCAGACCAACCCGCCCTCCGGGGTTGGGGAGACGTAGGCCTCGGCGTTGGCCCGGGCCAGGTTCTCCGGGGCCCCCCCCTCCACCAGGTCGAGCGTTCGGAGAACGGGGTAGTCCCGTCCATCGCTCGCGTAATAGACGATCCGTCGGGCGTCGATGAAGCGGGGGCTCCGGGTGATCTCGCCGTGGAAGGTGACCCGACGACCCTCGACCCGGCCTTCCGCCTCGACCCGGGCTGCCTGGCGGCCGTACCGCTCCCGCAAGGTCGCGAGGAACTCGTCGTAGAGGGCGACGAAGGACTTCCCCGTCGACTGGGAGATGGTTCGATTCAGCCCGTAGGGCACCAGGCTCCGGCCATAGGCTTCGGCGAACTCCCCGAGCACCTGGCGGCCGTAGCGGTCTGCAATGAACTCGACGAAGTAGGACCCGTAGAGGTACCAAACGTTGCCATGGGGCCATCGGTCGACGGAGTTCGAGAGCTGGTCGATGCGAAGGAGCCTCCCTTCCAGGGCGTCCATCCGCAGATACATGTCGAAGATCGAGCTCCGAAGCCGCCCGCCCGCCGTGTGGGCCGATTCCTCGTGCACCGCGAAGCCTTCGATGAGCCACCGGGGGGCATTCGCGTTGGGGGCGTAGACCTTGCCGAAGATCGCGTTGACCAGCGCTGGAAAGCCGCTCCAGTTGTCGAGGTGCAGCACATGGGTGTGCTCGTGGGTGACCAGAAAGGTCATCCAATCGTCGTAGTCGGCCAAGGGGCTCAGATCCGACGGCGCGCTGGCGAAGAGGAAGATCGTGTTCCGGGGCAACGCCGTCGCCGCTCCGTTGGCGGCGTCCGTGTCGTCGGTGAGGATCACCTGGGTCCGCTCCGCCGGGTCGTGGCGGTAGAGCGGGCTCAACGTGGCGTGGGCGCGCTCCGCCACCAGCGCGACCCGGCGGGCCAGATGGCCCAGGGGCTCGTGGTAGTGGATGACGAAGTGCCGGGTCTCGACGGTGAGCCAGTCGAGGCGAAGGTCTCGGACCGCCTGGCCATGGGCGATAGGCACGGGCCCCATCGCGAGGGCGCCGAGGGCGAGGCCCAAAAGCGCCGGCCCCTTCATCGGTGGAGGTGTAGCACCGAATTCCTTGTCCGAGGGAGGCGTCCACGCCCCACTCGCCAGGCGATCCTGGCTCACCCGAACCCACAACCCCCGACCCCGAACCAGGGCGGGCCCTCCGGGATCCCTTTCGTGAGGGAACCGGGGCAGTCTGCTAGTGTGCCGAGTTGACGAAGGACCGGATGGAACCCCCCGTTTCCAAGCCGTCCCCCCCGAGCTCGACTCGGCCGGGAAAGACCTACGCGCTCCGGTTCATCTCCGGTAAGTACCAGGGCGGCGAGTTCCCCCTGCCCGCAAGTGGGGAGGTCGTCGTCGGCCGGTCCAGCGAGCTCGACATGGTGCTGGTGGAAGACATGGTCTCCCGGCGGCACGCGAAGATGAACGTTCAGGGCGACCAGATCTTCATCCAGGACCTCGGCTCGACCAACGGCACCTTCGTCAACGGGGAAAAGATCAAGCGGTCCCGGCTTCACGAGGGAGACCGCATCCTGATCGGCACCAGCATCATCAAGCTGGTCGTCGCCGAGGAAAGCAGCGAGGCCCCGGCACCCCGCCTGTCCGAGATGGGGCAGGGCAAGCGCACGAGCCAGGTGCGCACGATGACCGGGTCGATCAGCGAGGTTCCCCTCCCGGACCTCCTTCAGCTCTTCTCCGCCTCGAAGAAGACGGGCGTGCTGGCGGTTCGGACGGATAACGATCTCGGCAAGATCTATCTGGAGAAGGGGGCCGTCGTCTTCGCGTCGGTCAACGACAATACGGAAGTCGCCCCTCTCAAGAGCTTCTACCGGATCATGACCTGGCGGGAGGGGACCTTCGACATGGATGGTCCCGAGGAGCTCGAGTTTCCGGAACGCATCGAGATGAGCACCGAAGGTTTGCTCATGGAGGCGATGCGACGCATCGACGAGGTGCACCGCCTCGGTCCGGACATGCCTCCCCTGAGCGCCCAGATCGCCCTGGCGATGCCCTTGGTTCAGCCCCTCCGCGAGCTGGGTGCCCCGGAGCTCGACGTCATTCAGCTCGTCTACAACTACGGCCACGTCGAGACCGTGCTCAACAAGAGCGACGCCGGGGACCTCGAGACCAGTGAGCACCTGGTCAAGCTGATCCAATCCGGCTACGTCCGGGTCGACTGACCGCCGGGCTCCCGGGGCCCCCGTCGGTTCACCGGTCCCGGTCGGAGTCCGCCGAGCCCACGGTGCGGCGCACCGTGTCGTAGGCATCTCGGAGCCGGGTCACCAGGTTTTCCGCCAGGCGTCGCCGTTCCCCCTCGAAACGGCTCGGCTCGTAGCGGTCCAGGAGCTCCAAGTAGCGTTGGCGGACCGTCTCGAGGGTGGCGTCCGGAGATAGCTCGAGGTTGGCGTAGGCCTGCTCCAGTCGGCGGGAGAGGGAACGCATCCTTCCGCCGGACCGGGCGACGCCGCCGGCTGACGGGAGGCCGGGGAACGACCCCGGCGCGGCCGGGCGGGACCGGCGAGGCCAGGAAGAGGCCCCCGCCCCGGTTCCGGTCGTTCCGATACCGGCGGACCGCGCGCGTCGCCGGCGGGCGATCTCCGCTTCGAGCTCGTCGTCGGACCAGGCGGCGACGTCCTCGGGGCGGGGAGCTTCCGGGTCGACGGGGGCGGTCACGGGTTCTGGGAGCCTCCCGTCGGGAGCGGTCCCTGGGGGCGTTCGACCAGCAGGCGGTCGAGGAGG
>DAPKRP010000144.1:0-3484 GCA_031800515.1 Polyangiaceae bacterium LLY-WYZ-14_1
TGGTCGTCTCCGGGTCGGTCCCGAGGGCCGCCCGTGCCTCCACCAGGACGAGCAGGGGGTCCCGCCCGGCGCCGAGGGCGCCGTCCAAGCGGGCGCTCGTCCTCCGGTCCTCCGGGGAGGCGGGGACGAGGTCCTCCGGGGAGAAGTCGGCGCGTAGCTGGGAGAGCCCGGCCGCACCGATGAGCCCGGCGACGGAGAGCACCGCGAGCACCGACCGGGGGCGCTCGGTGACCGCGCGCACCAGGGTGTCGGCGAGTCGGCTCATCGGCGGGATGGAAACGGGCGTGGCGACGGCCCGCGGGACGGGCCGCCGGCCCAGCCTGGGCTCATTCCGGGCCGGGTCCAGGCGGCTCCGCCATGCCCCTAGGCGGCCCCACCCGGGGGGTCAACGTTCGACCGTCACCCGCGCCCATGCGCGCTTGCCCGCCTTGACCAGGAACCGTCCTTCCGAGAGCCGCGCCTTCGGGTCGACCACCCGCTCCCCGTCGACCTCGACGCCCCCCTGCTCGACCCGCCGCCGTCCCTCGGAGGCGCTCTTCACCAGCCCCGCCTCCGCCAGGGCCTTCGGGAGCCAGAGGTCGTCCTCCCCGACGGGGATGCGCACCGTGCGTTCGGGCAGGTCGTCGGGCACCTCCTTTCGGGAGAACTGCGCTTCCCAGGCCTGGTGGGCATCGGAGGCGGCGGATTCCCCGTGGAAGCGGGCGACGAGCTCCTTAGCCAGGGCGACCTTGGCCTCCTTCGGATTCATCCTTCCGGCGGCGCAGGCCTTTCGACGTTCCTCGACCTCGGCCAGGGGGACGGCGCTCAGCAGCTCGTAGTATCGCCACATCAGACCGTCGGCGATGCTCATCAGCTTGCCGAACTGCTCCCGGGGCGGTTCCGCCAGACCGACGTAGTTGTCGAGGGACTTCGACATCTTCTCTCCCTCGACCGTCCCGTCGTCCCGCACCCGGGCATTGATGCCCTCGAGGATCGGGGTGGTCATCACCACCTGGGGCTCGAGGCCGACCTCCCTCATGAGCTGGCGACCGACCAGGAGATTGAACAGCTGGTCGGTGCCGCCGAGCTCGACGTCGCATGCGAGGACGACCGAGTCCTGCCCCTGGGCGAGGGGATAGAGGAGCTCGTGGATCGAGATGCTCTCCTGCCGGGCGAAGCGCTTCTTGAAATCGTCGCGTTCGAGCATCCGGGCGAGGGTGTACTTGCCCGCCAGCCGGATGACGTCGGCGAAGCCCATCTTCCCGAGCCAGGCATCGTTGTAGACGATCCGGGTGCGCTCTCGGTCGAGCACGAGGAACGCCTGCTCGGCGTAGCTCCGGGCCCCGGCCTCGATCTCTTCCCGGGACAGCACCGGGCGGGTGGCGCTCCGACCCGATGGGTCCCCGATCTGGGCGGTGAAGTCCCCGACGACGAAGACGACCTCGTGTCCGAGCTCCTGGAACTGGCGCATCTTCCGCAGCAGCACGGTGTGGCCGAGGTGCAGGTCCGGCCGGGTCGGGTCGAAGCCCGCCTTCACCACCAGCTTCTTCCCCCGACGGAGCCGTTCCAGCAGCTCCGCCTCGACATGCAGGTCCACGACGCCCCGGGTGAGCTCGGCGAGTTGGTCTTCCGGCGTCATCTCGGCACCCCGTTCCGTGGGGAGGGGTTCTGGTCCTTCGAGGAGGTGCCCGGGTTCCCGAGGGAGCTCCTCGGCGGCGCCGGACGCGGACCCAGGAGCCGCGCGGACGGGTCTCTCACCGGCGCGGCCCGACGTCGCCGTCGAGGGAGTCTTCGTCGTCGTCGTCGTCGTCTCTCGCCGCGCCGTCTCCTCCGGGTCCGACCGGCGCCTCGTTGACCAGTTCCTTGAGCTCTTTGCCCACCTTGAAGAAGGGGAGCCGCTTCTCCGGCACCGGGACCGGATTGCCGGTCCGGGGGTTCCGCCCGCTGTATGGCTTGTAGTGGCGCACCGTGAAGGAGCCGAAGCCGCGGATCTCGATGCCCTCTCCCTGGTTCAGGGCGTGGGTCATCGAATCGAAGACGCAGTTCACGACCTGCTCGGCGCGGCTCTTGGTGATCCTCGAGCGCTGAGCGACGGCGTCGATGAGCTCGGACTTGGTCATGTCCCTCCCGTCGGGCGGTGGCGAAGGCGCGAGTGTACCGAGGGCTCCGGGGGGGTCAACCTCGCGATTTCCAGCACTTGCGCGACGCCGGGCCGGCTTCCGGGGAAGCCTCACGGGCCGCGACCAGCGAGGTTCCGAAGGGCAGCGGACGGCGGTATGGTGCCCCGCCATGTCCGCCCCGAACCCGAATGACCCGTCCCCGCGCCCCGCCGGCCAGCCCGACTATGCCGAGCTCGGCCCCGACGACCTCCGCTCGGTTCCCCCCGGGACGGCATCCGAGGCGCCGGCGTCGGGCCCCGACCCCTACGACCCGGAGCTCGCCGCCGCGATGGCCGAGCCCATGGGGAGCGACGACGAGACCCTGAAGAAGATCAGCCGCCGCACCTCGAACGTGGGACGCCTGGCGTTCCTGGGCATCGCCATCGCCGTGATCGGCGTGGTGGTGCTGTTCTTCCTGCGCAGCCAGGAGAAGAGCACGGTCGAAGCCCGCCTCGAGGAGATCGGGGCGATGGAAGACGTACAGGCGATCCCCGGCGAGCTCCGAGCGCTCTACCTCGAGGTCACCGCACCGGACCAGAAGGCCCGGGTGCTGCTCAACCTCGGCCACTTCGGAGACGAGCGCGCGGTCCCCCTCATGGTCGGGGCGTTGGACGACGGCGGCCTGGTGCGTCGGGACGCGGCCCGCGCCCTGGCCAAGATCGGCCCGCCGGCGGCCGACGTCGCCAAGGACAAGCTGCTCGAGGTGCTGCCGGACACGGGCAGCGTCGACCGGGCCCAGGTGGTCTGGACCCTGGCCGTCCTCGGGGAGGATCGGGCGTCGGCGGAGATCCTCGAGCAGTTTCGGATGGGTCGACTCCAATCCCTCGAGGGCTTCGACCCGAAGGTCATCACCGAGACCCTGGGCCCGACCCGCCTCGCCTCGGACGAGCTCCTCGGTCACGAGGACGTCTCCGTCCGCACCCTGACCGCCGTCGCCCTCGGGGAGGCGGCGACGCCGGAGGTCGTCGCCCCCCTGACGAAGCTGGTCGAAGCGGAGCTCGCCCGGGACGAAGAGAACCGCTCCGAGGAGGTCATCGAAGCGGCGGTCGCCGGCCTCGGTCGCACCGGGGACGCCCGGGCCGCCCTCCCCCTCTTCCAGGTGCTCGAGCGCCAGCCCGGGCTTCGGTCCCTGGTGCTCGCCGCCCTCCGAGCGTCCGTCGCCGCCCCGGGGATCGCCGTGCTCCTCGACGAGGCGGTCGACGTGGAGCTCCAGAAGGACCTGGCGGAGCTCCTCGCCGAGACGAAGGACCCCCGGGCCGCCGACGCCCTCGCGGCCCAGCTCGGCGCCGACGACCCGGAGCTTCGAAACATCGCCGGCGCCGGCCTCGCGGACCTCGGAGACCGAC
>DAPKRP010000145.1:0-1506 GCA_031800515.1 Polyangiaceae bacterium LLY-WYZ-14_1
CCCGGCGACCAGCCACCAGCGGCCCGCGGCGGCTTCGAGGGCGCTGGCCAGCGCGTCGACCACCCGGGGATCCGGAGCTGGCCGGGTGGTGCCGGGGGAGACGACGACGGGCGCGCGGAGGGCACCCGGGCCCCCTCCCGCCGCAGGAGCGGACCGAAGAGCGGCCAGCTCGGGCTCGAGGGCAGCCTCCGGGCTGCCCGGGGCGGCGGGCCCCGGCTCGAGGGGCTTGCGGAAGCGGAGGTTCACGTGGACCGGTCCGGGGATCGGCCCGAGGGTGCGGGCGACCGCCTGCCCGGCGACCCGGCGGAGGGCGCGGAAGACCTCGATCCGGGGCTCCGGGGCCGCGATGTCGTAGGCGCCCCGCACCGCCCCGCCGAACAGCTTCACCTGGTCGACGGTCTGGTTGGCGCCAGCCTCGTGGAGCTCCCAGGGCCGGTCGGCGGAGAGCACCAGCAGGGGAACCCCGGCCCGGTCCGCCTCGAGGACGGCGGGATGGTAGTGGGCCGGCGCCGACCCGGAGGTACAGACCAGGGCGCTCGGGGCCCCCGTCGCCCGGGCTTGGCCGAGGGCGTAGAAGGCGGCGGACCGTTCATCGATGGCGTCCGTGACCCGGATGCCGGGCTGACCGACGGCGCCGAGGACCAGCGGGGTCGACCGGGAGCCGGGGCTGATCACCACCTCCCGGACGCCGGCCCGGGCCAGGGTGTGGAAGAGGAGCGCCGCCCACTCGCCGACCAGGTTCACCGGCTACCCCGCGGCCAGCCGGTCCGACGACGCCGAGGAGGCCATGCCCGCGGACCGACCGCCGCCAGCGCTCGCCACGGCACTCCCGTCGGCCCCCGGCCCGAGCAGGGCGGTACGCATCGGCGCGAGCTTGAGCTCGGTCTCGGCGAGCTCCGCCGCCGGGTCGCTGCCCTCGACGATCCCGCCCCCCGCATAGAGGAAGGCGCGGCGCCGGTCCGCGAGGAGCCCGCTGCGGAGGGCGACGACGAGCTCGCCGTCCCCCCGGGCATCGAACCATCCGAAGGGGGCCGCGTACCAGCCCCGGGGATGGGGCTCGCGACGGGTGATCCAGTCGACCGCGGCATCCCCGGGCACCCCGCCGACCGCGGGGGTGGGGTGGAGCGCGCCCGCCAGCTCGAGCACATGGGCCGGGCGGGCGAGGATGCCCCGCAGGTCGGTCCGGATGTGGACGACGTTCGGCAGGCGTTCGAGCTCCGGGGCGTCCGCCACCCCCAGGTGGGCGCAAAACGGCGCCAGGCGCTCCCGGATGATGCGGACCACGGGGGCGTGCTCGGCGGCGTCCTTCGCGCTGGCCAGAAGGGCGTCTTCGTCGAGCCCGGCGGGTCGGGAGCCGGCGAGGGCCTCCGTCTCCACCGCGAGGCCGCGGCGGGAGACCAGGCGCTCCGGCGTGGCGCCGAGGAAGATCGGGGCCTGCCGCTCCCCCATCGCCACCCCGGGGCGCGCCGGGCGGAAGGCGAAGCGGGTGCAGCTCGGGTAGCGGTC
>DAPKRP010000146.1:0-2991 GCA_031800515.1 Polyangiaceae bacterium LLY-WYZ-14_1
CCGGCGGCAGCCTCGAGGTGCGGGTCCGGGACAACCTCTACGCCGAATCCTACGACCTGCTCGCCCTTCCCCTCGAGGAGCGCCGCTTCGCCGCCCTGCCCGTGCTGCGCTGGATCGACGCCCTCGGCCCCTCCTACTGCCGGGAGCTCGGCCAGCCCCTCCCCGGCGGGCGCCTCGACGCGCCCCTGGACGCCCTCGGTCTCCTCGAGCTGGCGGGGCGGGTCGCCCGGGAGGAGCTCGGCGGAGAGGTCGCCGTGCTCCCACGACGGATTCTCGAGCGCTCCTGGTCCCGAGGGGAGACGGACGTGCTGACCGCGGGGGACGTCCGGGTCGGCCTCCGCTACGACTCGCCCCTGGTCCGGGCGGACGTGCCCGCCTCGTGGCTGACTTCCCTCCAGAAAAAGGGGGACGACCGCCTGCTGGTCATCGGCGCCGAGGGCACCGGCAGCACCCTTCGGGTCAACGGCCGTCCCCTCGAGACCCGGGGCCGCTACCCGGTGGTCACCACCCAGTTCCTCGCCGAGGGGGGGCTCGCCGCCCTCCCGGAGGGCGTCGATTGGCGGGACACGGGGGAGAGCCTTCAGGAGCTCCTCCATCGGTGGCTCGCCGCGCCGCGACCCCCCGGCCCCCGGGCCGCCGTCGCGGACCCCGCCCAGGGGGTCGATTGGGAGGTCGGGGCGACGGTCGACGCGACCTTCGATGGGACCTCCGTCGGCAACCCGGACGAGACCTACCAGGCCAGCCTCCTCACCGGTCAGGACAACATCAGCTTCGGCGGGCGCCTGCGCCTCGAGGCGGACGCGGTGCACCCGGACTGGAGCTTCGAGAACGATCTCGACCTCCGCTACACGATCAACCTCCTCGAGAACGAGCGGTCCAACCCGACGGACCTCGTGCAGCTGCGCACGTCCTTTTTCTACCGGGCGCTCCGGAGCGAGGACTCCCCGGTCTACGTCCCCGCCCTGTTCCTCGAAAACCTCTTCGAGTCCGAGTTCACCACCCCGGCGGCGGATGACCGGGCGGACACCCGGGACGAAGACGAGGACGACCCGAGCCTGCGGGACTATTACCGTCTCTTCACCCGCCCGGTGGCCGGGGCCCGGTTCCCCCTCGACCCGAAGCTCGATCTCAAGCTCGGTTTCTCCGTCGAGCTCGAACGGATTCAGGCCACCACCCAGGAGGACGGGATGGCCGTGCCGGCGACGGACGCCCGGGGGGACCCCGTGCTCGAGGTCGATGCCCGCCCCGGCTTCAACGCTCAGCTGCGCCTCGACCCGCTGGTGTTGCTGGAGGACGGGCCCCGGATCCTGCGCACCAGCTTTCGCTTCGACGCCAACCTCTCGAACTGGTTCGAACCGTCCAGTCGCTCGACCCAGCTGCGGGCGACCACCGACTTCGTCTTTCAGATCAAGGAGCCCTTCGCCCTGACCCTGACCTACGACCTCTTCGCCCAGCGGGACGGGGGCGCCGACTTCGGCGTCTACCTCCGGGGGACGATCGCGCTGACTGTCTTCGCCCTGGCTCGGGGGGTCCT
Organism: Polyangiaceae bacterium LLY-WYZ-14_1; assembly: GCA_031800515.1. GTDB lineage: Bacteria > Myxococcota_A > Polyangia > Polyangiales > DAPKRP01 > DAPKRP01. Next base: position 1,535 of record DAPKRP010000146.1, read on the forward strand.
CTGGTGACCGCGCCGGAAGGGGATGGGGCCGCCCAGGGCCCGGATGGCCTCGGTGGCCAGGGCCGGAGGGTGCACCTCGTCGACGGCACCTACGAGCTCTTCCGGGCGTTCTACGGTCCGCCCCCGGCCACCGCGCCGGACGGTCGCGAGGTCGGGGCGACCCGAGGTCTGCTTCGGAGCCTCTGGTCCCTGCTGACCGAGGCGCCCGGCGCGACCCACGTCGGCGTCGCCTTCGACACGGTGATCGAGTCCTTCCGCAACGAGCTCTTCGCCGGCTACAAGACCGGGGCGGGCATCGACCCGGCGCTCTGGGGCCAGTTTCCCCTGGCGGAACGGGCGGCCGCCGCCCTGGGGGTCGTCGTCTGGCGGATGGTCGCCTTCGAGGCGGACGACGCGATGGCGAGCGCGGCCGCCCGGCTCCGGGACGACCCCCGGGTCGACCGGGTCTTCCTGTGCTCCCCGGACAAGGACCTCGCCCAGTGCGTCCGGGGGGATCGGGTGGTGCTCCTCGATCGGCGCCGGCGGCTCGTCCTGGACGAGGCGGCGGTCCGGGACAAGTGGGGGGTGGGACCCGACAGCATCCCCGACTGGCTCGCCCTGGTCGGGGACAGCGCCGACGGCCTCCCCGGGGTCCCCCGGTGGGGGGCGAAAAGCGCGTCCACGCTCCTCGCCGCCTACCAGACCCTGGACCGGATCCCGGCCGACCCCGCGGCCTGGTCCGTGAGGGTCCGGGGGGCGAAGGGGCTCGCCGAGGCCCTCGTCGCGCGCCGGGAGGACGCCCGGCTCTACCGGCGCCTCGCCACCCTGCGGGAAGACGCGCCCCTCGGGCCCCCCGGGGATCTGCTGGCCCAGCTCGCCTGGAAGGGGCCGGACCGGAGCGCCCTCGCCGCTCTTTGCGAGGAGATCGGCGACCGCGCCTTCCTCGACCGGCTCGCCTAGGGCGTGTCTTCAGCGGCACGGGCCGAGGTCCCATCCCCTTCGCGTCCTCGAGCACGTCCTCGTGCACGTGGACGTGCACGTGCACGTGCACGTCTACGTGGCCCGGCTTGGCCGGGCTTCAGAGACGCTGTCTAGTCCTCGGAGGCGTCCTCGTTGCCGTCTTCGACGATGCGGGCGGACTCGATGTAGTCGAGCTCTGGGAACTCGGCCCGGAGGTAGGCGTTCCCCTGGGCGTTGATCCGGCCCTGGGAGGGCCCGCGGCCCCGGGGCGCGCCCTCGCCGTAGCCCGCGTGGAGCTCGTCGACGTGCTCCATGTCCTGCACCTTGCCGAAGGGGGCGAAGCCCATCTGATCGAGCTGGGAGTTGTCGACGAAGTTGATGAAGAACTGCGTCGTTCGGCTGTTGGGCCCGCTGGTTGCGAAGGTGACCATCCCCCGGGTGTTGCTCTGGGTGGGGGGGTCGTCGGGGATCCGCGCCGTTCGCCAGGCCCGGGTCGCCTGGGGGTCCCCGTGGATCCC
>DAPKRP010000147.1:0-11583 GCA_031800515.1 Polyangiaceae bacterium LLY-WYZ-14_1
CGTCTGGGTCGCCCAGGACGACGCCCTGATGCATGCCCGGGTCCACCTCCCCGCGGCGGACGGGGGATCGGGGCGGCGACCGGAGCGGCTCGGCTCGGCTCGGGTGGTGGACGATGGCGTCGGCGACCCGGATACCGGGGAGCGGTTTCCCGACGGGCGCCACCGGGTCGGCCGGGACGCTCGCCTGGCCCTCGGCCCTGGCCTCCGGACGTGGGTGCTGCACCAGGACGCCACCTCCGCGCGCCTTCGTCGCGCGACCCTGGCGAATCCCAGGGAGGACGGCCGAGACTTCGACCCAGGCCTCGTCCTCGATGGGCAGGTCGCCACGGGCTTCCACCCCTTCCAGGTCGCCCTGCCGGACGGGGCTCGGGTGGTCGGTAGCCTCCACCGAGACCCCACGTCCGGGACCGCGGCGCTCCGCGTCCGCCTCGAGTAGCGCCTCCCCCGGGATCCCCTGGGGGAGCGCGACTGCTACACCCCGGGGTGGTGCGCCGCTTCGTCTTCGGCACCCTGTCGGTGGTCGTCCTCGCCTATGCGGCGAGCTTCGCCTTCCCGCCGATGCCACCGGTGCACGGGGACGGCACCTACACCTATTACTGGGCGCGCTCCCTCGCCTTCGACGGCGACCTCGACCTGGCCAACGACTACGCCCTCTGCGGGGATCCCTGGGGCCAGCGGGAGCCGGTGCGCCCGGGCCTCGGTCCGCGGAACACCTGGAGCCCCGGGCCCTCCCTTCTCTGGGTGCCATTCCTCTGGGCGGGACGCCTCGTCCACCCCGCCGCGGACCACCCGAATCCTCAGGTGGCCCAGGCCTGCCCGGGCTCGCCCCTGGCGAAGCTCGCGATGGTCGGGACGGTGCTCGCCGGGCTCTTGACCGTCTGGCTGTCCTATCGGCTGGCGCGGCGTCACGCGGGGCCGTCGGCCGCCGCTCTGGGCGCCGCGGCGGTCGGTCTGGCCTCGCCGTTGCCCTACTACGCGACCCTGCTTCCGTCCTACGCCCATGCCCCCGCCGCCCTCGCTGTCGCCCTCGCCCTCGAACGATGGAACGCCACCCGCGGGGACCCCCGGATCCTTCGGTGGGCGGGCATCGGCGGCCTCGTCGGTCTCGCCATGCTGATGCGTGCCCAGTGCGCCGTGATCGCCCTGGCGCCCCTCGTCGAGTGGCTCGCCGACCTGCGCCGCGTCCCAGGCGGGCTGCGGGGGGGGCTTCGCCGGGTCCTCGCCGGGGTCGCCTTCGTGCTGTCGGCCTTGGTCGCCTTCTTCCCCCAGATGCTCGCCTGGCGGATCACCTACGGGGCCTGGCTCGCCGTTCCCCAGGGCTCCCACTACATGCGCTGGGATGAGCCGGCCCTCGACGGGGTGCTCTTCGCGTCGACGGGGGGACTCTTCGTCTGGTCCCCCGTGCTCCTCCTGGCGGTGGCCGGGCTGGTCCTCGCGGTGGCCTCCCGTCGGACGCGACCCATCGGGCTGCCCTTCTTGCTGATCTTCCTGGCCTTCGTTTACGTCAACGCGGCGGTCTGGGATTGGTGGGGGGCCTCGAGCTTCGGCAACCGCCGCTTCACCGCCTTGGCCGCCGTGTTCTCGGTCGGGCTCGCCGTGTTGCTCGCCCGGCTGCTCCAGTCCGCCGACGCCCACCCCCGGCGGTTCGCCCGGGGCGCCCTCGCCCTGGGCCTGGCCGGCTTCGCCGTCTGGAGCTTCGCCGGGATGTGGGTCATCGCCAAAGCGGCGATCCCGGCCCATGTCGAAGGCCGGACGGATCGCTTCGCCAGCCGCATCTTCGACGAGCTTGCCGGGGGCGTCTGGACCGCCGTCGGCAACCCCCTGGCCTGGCCCGCCTCCCTGCCCTTCGCCCTCCGCTACGGAACCCATCCTCGGCGCTACGACCTGTTGCGGGGGGAAGGGCTCTTCTATCGGGACTTCAACGACCTGGCGCTGCGCCCGGGGGAGGACCGGGCGCTACTGACCCAGGAGCCCGGCTCGCACTACGCGGCCCGGGGATTCGCCGACCGGCCCGTCCCCTCGGACGGGAATGGGGGGCGGCCGGTGCTTCCGATGACCGCATCGAGGGCCGTGCTCCTGCTTCCCCTCTTCGCCGGGGACGTCGCCAGCGTCACCTTCCGCTGGCGCCGGGTCGAAGGTGCCGACGCTCCGACCGGTGAGGAGACGGCGGACATCGCCATTCGCTGGAACGGCCGCTCCCTGGGGACGGTGGCGGCGCCGCGACGGCTCGGGGCGACGGAGATCGCCCTGCCGGAGGGGGTCGCCGGGACGGGCATCAACGAGGTCGAGCTGCGGGTGCCCGGGCCCGCCCGGCGGGTGGCACTGGCCTCCGTCATCCTTGCGCGGCGGGGCTCCGCGTCTTCCGTCCCGCCCCCCGGGGACGGGGTCCGGGACGTTTCGTCGTCGCCCCGTTCCCCCCGTCCACCGTCCGCGGCATCACCCGCTCCGCCACGAACTCCTTGAACACCTGGACCTTCCGGGGGACGTGGCGTCCGCTCGGGGAGACCAGGTAGAGGGACGCTCCCTGCTGCTCCCAGCCGGGCAGCACCCGCACCAGGCTGCCGTCGTCGAGGGCTTTCGAGGCGTGGTAGTAGGGCAGGAGCCCGATCCCCGCCCCGGCCACCGTCGCGGCCCGAACGAAGCTGTAATCGTCGCTGCTCAGGGCTCCGGACAGCGTCACCCGGGACCGGCGTCCTGAAGCGGGGTGCTCGAGCTGCCACTCGGTCTGCCCATCCTTTGGGCGGAAGAGCACGATGGCGTGGTGCTCGAGGTCGTCCGGCGTCTTCGGGGCGATCCGGCCCGCGAGGTAGCTCGGGGAGGCCACCGGGAAGGCGGACATCTCTCCGATCTTCTTCGCGACCAGCGAGGAGTCGCGCAGCTTTCCGCCCCGGACGGCGACGTCGAAGCCTTCCCCGACCAGGTCCACCAGGCGTCCGGTGAGGGCGAGGTCGACGCGGATGTCCGGGTAGGTTCGGTGGAAGTGGACCAGGGTCTCCCCGAGGAGGTCCGCCAGGTCCGGCGGCGCGGTGACCCGAAGGGTGCCTCGGGGGGCGCCTTCCTGATCCTGCGCCTGGAGGCTCGCTTCCTCGAGCCAGGCGAACGCGCGGGAGACCCGGTCGTAGTAGTCGGCGCCGGCGTCCGTCAGGGAGAGCTTTCGGGTGGTGCGCTGGAGGAGCCGGACCCCCAGGGTCTGCTCCAGGCGGGAGACCCGGCGGCTCACCGTCGACTTCGGCACGCCGAGGGCCGCCGCCGCCTTGGTGAAGCTACCGGCTTCGACGACGCGGGCGAACACCGCGACCTCGTTCCAGTCCATCGACATCGAGCTGGGCAAGGGAGCCCCGGCAGGACACACCGCGGCGCGGGGGTCGTCAAGGCGGCGGCAGGAATCGGGAATCGCCTGGCTCGCCGAGAGCACGTCTTTTTCGGGGGGGTCGCCGCTGATGGTCGCCGCGGACTACGGGGACCTGGCGGCGGGGAACGACCGATTCAGCGGCCACAGCGGGCCCTGGTGGCCTCACCAGCACCTTCGTCGGGGTGCCCCGGGCGGGGAATGGGCCGGAGACCCTGGTCACCTTCCGCTTCCCGCGACTTCGAGCGCTTCCCAGCGGGTCCCCCGGGGGCCGTTGACCCCCCTGGGCCGGTGGTTAGGTTGCCTCCCGGTGACGGTCCGGAACCGCCCCTAAGTACCCGGACCCACGAAGATTTTTCGGGAGGAAGCAACCGACATGGGGAAGATCATCGGCATCGACCTCGGCACGACCAACAGCGTCGTCGCCGTCATGGAGGGCAAGGAGCCCAAGGTCATCGTCAACCAGGAAGGGGACCGATTGACCCCGTCCGTCGTGGCCTGGGACGACCAGGGCGAGATCCTGGTCGGTCAGATCGCGAAGCGGCAGGCGATCACCAATCCGACCGGGACCGTCTACTCGGCCAAGCGGTTCATCGGCCGACGCTTCGAAGAGCTGACCGACGAGCAGCGGCGGGTTCCCTACGACCTGGTCCGGCGCAGCAACGGTGACGTCGGCTTCAAAGCGGGCGACAAGGAAATGGCGCCCCCGGAGGTCTCCGCGCACGTCCTGCGGAAGCTGAAAAAGGCGGCGGAAGACTACCTCGGCTCCGAGGTCACCGAGGCGGTGATCACGGTCCCGGCCTACTTCAACGATTCCCAGCGACAGGCCACCAAGGACGCTGGGAAGATCGCCGGGCTGGAGGTCAAGCGCATCGTCAACGAGCCGACCGCGGCGGCCCTGGCCTACGGCCTCGACAAGAAGAACGACGAGCTCATCGCCGTCTACGACTTCGGCGGCGGCACCTTCGACATCTCGATCCTGGAGGTCGGGGACAACGTGGTCCAGGTCGTCGCGACCAACGGCGACACGGAGCTCGGCGGTGACGACGTCGACGACCGGATCATCGACCATCTGGTGACCGAATTCAAAAAGGACACCGGCATCGACGTCGGCAACGACAAGATGGTCATTCAGCGGCTGAAGGACGCCGCAGAAAAGGCGAAGATCGAGCTGTCGTCGAAGCTCGAGACCCAGGTGAACCTTCCCTTCCTGACCGCCGACGCCAGCGGTCCGAAGCATCTGAACCTGCGGATCAGCCGGGCCAAGCTCGAGTCGATGATCGAAGATCTGGTCCAGCGCACCCTCGAGCCCTGCCGGAAGGCCCTCGCGGACGCCGGTAAGGGCGCCAACGACGTGGACGAGGTCGTCCTGGTCGGCGGCTCCACCCGGATCCCGATGGTCCAGGAGGCGGTCAAGAAGTTCTTCGGCAAAGACCCTCACCGGGGCGTCAACCCGGACGAGGTCGTCGCCATCGGCGCCGCCGTGCAGGCGGGCGTGCTCTCCGGCGACGTCGAAGACATGGTGTTGCTGGACGTCACTCCGCTGAGCCTCGGGGTGGAAACCCTCGGCGGGGTCATGACGACGCTCATCCCCCGGAACACCACGATCCCGACCAAGCGGGAAGAGGTCTTCTCCACCGCGGAGAACAACCAGCCCAAGGTGGAGATCCACGTCCTGCAGGGGGAACGGGCTCAGGCGACGGACAACCGGACCCTGGGGAAGTTCCACCTAGAAGGCATCGAGCCGGCTCCCCGCGGCGTGCCGAAGATCAAGGTGACCTTCGACATCGACGCGAACGGCATCCTGAGCGTGACCGCGAAGGACGAAGCCTCCGGCAAGGAGCAGCGGGTGTCCATCGAGGCCAAGAGCGGCCTGTCCGAGGACGAGGTCAACCGGATGGTCCAGGAAGCCGCCGACCACGAAGACGAGGACAAGCGCCGGCGGGAAGAGATCGAAACCCGGAACCAGGCCGACCAGCTCGTCTACGAGGTCGAAAAGAACCTCGCCGAGGTCAAGGACAAGCTTCCGGCGGACAAGGTGACGGAAGTCGAAGGTCAGATCGCGGCGCTTCGGAAGGCGATCGACGACCGAAAACACGACGAGATCAAGAGCGGTCTCGAGACTCTTCGGAGCACGATGGCCGAGCTCGCCCAGACGGTCTATTCGGCGCAGCAGACCGGGGAGCCCGCGCCGGGAGGCGGGGCGGCTACCGGCGGCCAGCCCGCCGGTGGTGGCGGCAAGAAGAAGAAGGGCGACGACGACGTCATCGACGCCGAGTTCGAGGACGCCAACTAGCGCTATTGCCAGTACCGCTGTCCGGAAGTTCGAACCGGGTGGCGCCGGTGTTGGCTTCGCTGGGCGACGAGGGCGGGTGCCGTCATCTCCGACGGGCCCGCCCTCCGTCGTTCAGCCGACGAAGCAGACGCGTTCCCCTGAAAACCAGGGGAACGTGGTGCAGGTCAACCCGTGCGGGCAGGCCTCCGTTTCCCCATCGCAGGGAAGCAGGCAGGTCCCCGACTCGGAACCCGGGCCAAGGGGCACGCAGAGCCCGCCGTCGGGGCAGGTGTCCGGGCGCGCCACGTCGCAGCTCGTGGCGCAGTGGGAGCCGGCGTCGAACGCGACGCAAAACGCGGAGCGGCAGTCTTCGTTTCGCAGGCAGGTCGCGAACAAGGCGGCGCCCTCCGGATTGACCGGACCCTCGGCGCATTCCCGGGCGTAGGGATCGCAGAAGCCGGAATCGCAGTCGGCGTCCCTCTGGCAGAAGCGTTCGCAGAGCCCGAGACCGTTGCATAGGCCGCCGGCGGGGCAGTCCTCTCGGCTCGTGCAGCCCAGGAAGCACAGGCCGATCCCGTCCCCCCCGAGGTCGGCGCAGGTCGCCCCCGGACCGCACTGGGTGACGGGGTCGCCCGCCGGGTCGCAGGACGCCACACACTGGCCCCCGGGGACCCCGGACCGGAGCTCCGTGAGGCACACCGGGTCGGCCCCCGCACAGTCCGCGGCACAGCCGCAGGGGGCCGTGGGACCGACGGTGCCGGGCACGTCGGCGAGGCACCGGTCGGCGTCGGGCCCGGCATCGGCCCGGAGGGGGTCGACCACCGCCGGCAATCGGGGCGGGGGATCCGTCGCCTCACAACCCCCCGAGATGGCGCCGAGGACCACCAGCCCGGCAAGGAGCCGGCGGTGTTGGATCCGAAGAGTTTTTTTCACCGGCACCACCGGTCTCATTCCCCTTCGATGGGAAGCAAGCGGAGGAGGTCCGTCCGCTGCAGCCGCACCGAGCTTCCGCTCGCGTCCCGACCGTTCTGCCCCCGGTCGGTCCAGCCGATCAGGATCGTCCCGCCGGGGAAGGCCGCCACCGACGGGGTCTCCTGGTTGTCCTCGAGGGGCCCGTGGATCGTGAAATCCCGGCGGTCGCAGGCCGGGTTCGCGAAGGCGACCTCGCCCTCCGGGTCCAGCACCAAGGCGCGGATCGCGTCCGGGCTCTCGTCATCGTTCGAATCGCTCCAGGCGATGAGGAAGCCTCGACCCTCGGGAAGAGGGGCGACGGAGGGGTCCAGCTGCACCCGGTCGCTGGCCTCCGTCAGGAAAAAGGGCTCGCCGCTCTCGACGTGGGGGGTCGGCAGGAGCTCCCCCTCCTGGTCGAGCAGCACCGCGACCATGCGCTCGACGTCGCGCTGCGCCGGGTCGTTCCGCGCCCAGACGCCGAGGATGCGTTCCCCATCGAAGGCGAGCACGGGCCCGAGGCTTTCCACGGCGACGCCGTAACGGTCGATGACCCGGGGAGGCACGACGGGGTCGAGGGTGTCTTCATAGATGGCGAAAACGATCTCCTGTACCTCCTGGTCGAGGAGCCGAGCCAGCATGGCGAAGCGTCCCTCGGGCAGGGGAACGATGTCGACGCCGGACCCGTTGCCGGGGATCAACGCCACTGGGCGTTCCCCATCCAGGGGCTCCCCCGAGCTCGGGTCCCGGACCTCCTCGAAGGCGGGGCGCCCGAAGGGTCCCGGGCGGAGGACCTGGGCGAAAATGCCGCCATCCCGGCGCCCGACGCCGGTGCTCCCCCGGGCCCAGGCGACGACGAACCGTTCCGCCCCCACCCGGGCGACCCCAGGCGGTCCGATCACGACGCCCACCGGCGGATCGTCGAAGACGAAGGGGGGTTGCTGGTCCTCGAAGCGGATGCAGCCGTCCGCGCCGACGAACCGTCCTTCGAGCTGAAGGTCCAGCTCGGCCGTGGTCGGGGCGGCGGTGTCCCCTTCGGCGTAGGCCCAGACGAGCAACCCATCGCCGTCGGCGCCGGCTGGGGCCCCATAGACCGGGAAGGACGCGAGCTGCTCGGGCCCTCCCTGCCGAAACACGGAGTAGGTGACCTCCTCCGGGGTACCGCAGGTGTTGACCCGCGCCCCGTCGACGTCCACCAGAGCGCCCCGGACCTCTTGCCGGTCGTCGCCGACCGCGGAGACAAAGGTGACCAAGGCCCGACCCGTGGGGAGCGCGGCGACCCCCCGGGGGGAGCGGATGGACTGGTTCCCGTCGGTGCTCCGGTTGACGTCCCCCTCCGAAGACGGCCTCCGCTCGCAGACGTCCACCTCGTTGGCCAGGGAACAGGCGGAAAGCCCCAGCAGGAGCCCCCAGACCGTCCCCATGGCCGGCGGGACCCGCCGGAGGGGGAGGGGGGCCTCCCCTGGCCCTGGACCGCCTCGGGCCGCTGTGTCCCGCATCCCCTGGGTCATGGGTAGGACTATACCCGACTCGTTCCCGCCGCCGCCGGGGCGGATCCGCCTCCCTGACCCGCTTCGGCGCTCCGGGGACACCTACGGGAGCCGGTGTGCCCGTTGCGTCCCGACCGGGACATCCCTAGGACCGCGATACTGCTAGGCTTCGGCCGGGCCATCGGCCCCAGGTCTCCCGTCCCGAGCAGCCCACATCCACCCATGCCGAACATCGACATCCCGTTCTACGGAAGCCTGCTCCTCGGCGTCATCCTGGTCAGCGCGGGGTATGCCTTCGCGGTGTCCGTCGCCGCCGCCCGGGGACGTCCCCACCTGCTCCCGGCGGCCCGGGCGAGCACCTACGCGACCTGCGCCCTGGTGGCCCTCGCGGTCCTGGTCCTGGCCTATGCCTTCCAGACCCACGACTTCCGGATCCGGTACGTCGCCCGCTACAGCGATCGGTCGATGCCCTGGTACTACCTGCTGACCAGCCTCTGGGGCGGTCAGGACGGGTCCCTGCTCTGGTGGACGTTCCTCCTGTGCGGCTACACCGCCGCGGTCACCCGGAGCCTTCGGGGCCGACATCTGGAGCTCCAGCCCATCGTCCTCGCGACCTTGATGAGCATCGTCTCGTTTTTCGTCGTGACGATGCTCTTCGCGGCGAACCCCTTCGCCACCTACGCCGCGGCCAGCCCGGCGGACGGGGAGGGGCTCAACCCCCTGCTCCAGAACTACTGGATGATCATCCACCCGCCTTCCCTGTACCTGGGCTTCGTCGGGTGGAGCGTGCCCTTCGCCTTCTGCATCGCGGCGCTGGTGACGGGACGGCTGGGGGACGAATGGATCGTGGCCGCCCGGCGCTGGTCCCTGATCGCCTGGCTGTTCCTGTCCATCGGCCTCGTGCTCGGGATGATCTGGTCCTACGAGGAGCTCGGCTGGGGCGGCTACTGGGCCTGGGATCCGGTGGAAAACGCTTCCTTCATGCCCTGGCTGGTGGGGACCGCCTACCTGCACTCGGTGATGATCCAGGAACGCCGGGGGATGATGAAGGTCTGGAACGTCTTCCTGATGTGCCTGACCTTCTTCATGACCATCTTCGGAACGTTCCTGACCCGGTCCGGCCTGATCGCCAGCGTGCACTCCTTCGCCCGGTCGGACATCGGGATCTGGTTCGCCGGCTACATGGGGATCCTGGTGGTCGTCTGCGCCGCCCTCATCATCTGGCGCCTGCCTCTGATGCGGGCGAAGGCGCAGATCGAAAGCTATCTGAGCCGGGAGTTCGCCTTCCTGTTCAACAACTGGATCCTGCTCGCGATGATGGGCTTCGTCCTGGTGCTGACGACCTATCCCCTGATCAGCGAGCTGCTCCGGGGGGAAGAAGCGACGGTCGGGCCGAACGTCTACAACGCGTTGCTGGTGCCCATCGGGCTCCTGCTCGTGTTGTTGATGGGAATCGGTCCCCTGATCGCCTGGCGGAAGGCGACGGGAAGGAAGCTGGTCGAGGCCTTCCGATTCCCCCTCGGTCTCGGGCTGGCCATCGGCGCGGGCCACGCCGTCTTCGGCGACGCCCTCGGCTTCCCTGGGAAGGTCGAGGTCGAGCCGATCTTCGACACCGGGGCGGGGGTCGTCCTAGCGGCCTTCCAGTCCATCTCCCCGGTTTTCGGCACCGCCTTCGTGGCCTTCGTCACCGGGACCATCCTCCAGGAGTTCTGGCGCGGGATGCGTGTTCGGATGCGCAAGGGGGAACACCCCGGGGCCGCCCTGGTCCAGCTGGTGGGTCGGGCTCGGCGCCGTTACGGCGGCTATGTCGTCCACCTGGGCATCGCGCTCATGTACCTGGGCTTCGTCGGGGCGGCCTACGACGTCGAAAAGGAAGCCGCCCTCCGGCCCGGCGAGTCGATGAGCGTCCGCGGCTACGACATTCGCTACGACGGCGTCCGGACCGTGTCGGATCCGAACAAGCGCATGGTGTTCACCGACCTGAGCGTCTTCCGGGGTGACCGGCAGGTGGGCGAGGTCTCTCCCGGGAAGTTCATCTACCGGACCCACCCGGAGATGCCGACGACGGAGGTCGCCATTCGGACCAACCTCGGCCACGACGTCTACGCGATCATGAGCACCGTCGACCCGGAGTCGAAGCGGGGCACCTTCCGGGTGATCATCCGGCCTTTCGTCCTCTGGATCTGGCTGGGCGGTATCGTGTTGATCCTGGGCACGGCGATCGCCATCACCCCGACGGTGAGCGAGCTCCTCGCGGCTCGGGAGGCCTCCCGCAGCGACGGTCCCGGCCGGCCGCCGGCACCGGCGGCGGGGGGAGGAGGCGTCCCCCGGCCCATCGCCGCGGCCACCGGCGTCCTCCTCCTCCTCGCCGCCGGAGCGGTACTGGCCTGGGGTCTGTTCCAGCCGAGCTTCGCCGCCGCCCAGTCCAGCAGCCTGCACGCGGGGACCGTCACCATCGAAGACCCGGAAGAGCGGCGGCTGTTCCAACGGCTGCTCTGCGAGTGCGGCTCCTGCCAGCGGCTCGCTCTCGACACCTGCGGATGCAGCTGGGCGGAGGACACCCGGGCCGAGATCCGCCAGCGGCTCGCCCATGGGGCGACCTTCACCGAGATCGTCGCCAACTACCGCGCCGAACACGGCCCCGCGGCGATCTCGGTGCCCGAAGATGCGGGTCTGGGTCGGGCGATGTGGGTCGTGCCCCTCTCCGGCATCCTCCTGGCGGCCGTGGGCGTCGTCTGGCTCGGTCGTCGCTGGATGCGCCGCGACGCCGAGGGCGCCGGTTCCGCCGACGGCCCCGGGCGCTCCGCCGCCTCCGCCGACGAGGCTGCGCCCGGGGACGACGCGCGCTACGAGTCGCTCCTCGACGATGAGCTCCGCCGCCTGGAAGGCGAGCTCTGACGGTCCCCGCGGAGCCCCGATGCCCGAGCTTCTTGCGGCCCTAGCCGCCGCTGCCCTCCTGTTCGCCGTCGTGACCTTCTGGCAGAGCGTCCGGGCCTCCGTGGGAGCCGCCCCGGAGACGGGGACGGCGGATTACGAAGCCCTCGCCAGCGCGCGGAGCCGCTCCGAGCTTCAGGAAGAGCTCGATGCGACCCTGCGGACGCTGAAGGACCTCGAGCTCGAACGGGATACGGACAAGCTCGGGGAGGAGGACTACCAGATGCTCTCCGGGGAGCTCCGGGCCAAGGCCAAGGACCTGCTGCGGCAGCGGGAAGCAGACCTCGGCCCCTATCTCGACGAGGCGCGCCGGACGGTGGCTTCGCACCTCGCCGCCGAGGGCCTCGCCGCGGCTTCTTCCGATGGGCAGCCGGGTTCGGCCGCCCGCAGCCCGTCGACGCCGGAGGGAACGTGAGGGGACACGGAACCCAGCCTGTCCCCGCCCGCCCGGCGGTCCTCGGCCGAGGGAGGCGCGAGCGGCGGCATCATCGGGCGGCGACCCGGGGGCTCCTCGTCGTCGGCCTGCACCTGCTCCCGTTCCCGTTGGCCGCGCAGGCTCAGGAGGCCGACGAGCCCGCGCCGGCCCC
>DAPKRP010000148.1:0-2973 GCA_031800515.1 Polyangiaceae bacterium LLY-WYZ-14_1
CCGGCATCACCGATGCGGCCGTCGCTCAAAACCGAACGCCCACGCCGGTTCGGGCGTAGACCTCCCAGTCGTCGACGGCGGTGACGACGCGGTCCTCGTCGAGGGCGGCGACCCCCTGGAAGGGCAGCCCAGCGCCGACCCCCAGGCGAAGCTCGAGGGCGGGCAGGGGGACGTGCAGGAGCTCGAGACCCAGGCGACCCGTCGCGGCGAGGCCCGCATCGTCCTGTCCCGTCGCCCCGGGGGCGGGGTCGGCGTCGAAGCGCACCCCGGCGACCCGAGCCCCGAGGAAGAGGACGAGGTCCACCGCCGTCCCATCCACCAGCCGGGCCAGAAGCCCGAGCCCTCCGAGCGCGGCGAGGGCTCGGACGGTGCCGTTTCGCGACGACTGGGGGATGCCCCCCCGAAGCCCGACCTCGACCTCGACCCCGAGCCAGGGCAAGGGCCAGACGGTGAGATAGACGTCGCCGCCGAGGTGCCGCTCCCCGCCGCCGTAGGCTTCGAAGGCGACGCGGAGGCCCAGGGTGGCGGGCTCCCCGGCGGCCCCGGCGACCTCGTCGGCGACCACCCGACGTACCGCCTCCGGGGCGGGGGCGGCGCCCTCCCTCCGGAGCGCTTCGTCCCGGCCGGCGATGGCGAGCTCGAGCCAGCTCGCCCGGAGGAGCTCCGTCGCAGCGGCGGACAGGGCGATGGGCCGGGTGTCCTCAGGGAACCGGGAGAGGTCGAGGTCCCGGCTCAATCGCTTCCGGGTGGCCAGGTCCTCGACGACGAGGCGGACGTCCACCGCCGAGGCCTGGCGCTCCCCCGCGGAGGAACGGCTCTCCCGCGTCAAGGTGAGGGTGGCCAGCACCGGGGTCTCCGGCAGGCGGCGGGCCTCCGCCTCGCAGACGGCGAAGCCATCCGCCTCGGCGGACGCCCGGAAGAGCTCTCGGGCCTCGTCGACCAGGCCCTCGGGCCATGGGCTCCCCTCGAAGCCCACCACGAGGAGGGGGGACCCCGGGTCGGGACGGCAGGCCGCCACCGCGACTCCCGGGGTCTCCTGGCGCGCCGCTGGGTCCCTCGGCGCTCCGGGACGGTCTTCGGCCGCGGCCGCGCCGGGCGCGAGCGGGCCCAGCACGACGACGACCCACGCCACCGCGACGACGGCCCGGCTCCCGGACGACCAGCCGTCGCCCCCCGGGCCCGTCCCTGGGGGACGCATCACGATGGATGCGGCTCCTGGCTCATCGCCCGGAGGCTATATCACCGCAGCGTCGGGCCACCTCCGCGGCGTAGCGGCCCGAGGGATGCTCGTCGAGATACCGCTCCCGCAGCCGCTGGCAGGCCCCCTGGTCCCCGAGAAACTCGTAGAGCTCGACCAGGCGTCGGAGGACGTCCTGCTGGAACGGGGACCTCCGGCCCAGCTGGAGGGCGCGGCGGAAGGCCGCCACCGCCCCACGGGGGTCGTCCAGCCGGTCCATCCGGAGGCGCCCGAGCTCGAAGGCGGCCAGGGGGGCTCGATCATCCCGGGGATGACGCCGGAGCAGCGCCTCCCAGGCCCGGGCGGCGGCTTCGGCGTCGCCCTGCCGAGCGGCGCCCTTGGCGTCCGCCACGAGCTGGGCGGCGGCCTTCCCATCGGCGCCCGCGCGCGGCGGCCTCCGGCGGTCGGGGGCGTCGTGGGGCCCGGGCTCGTCGGCATCCCTGCCCCCTCCCGGGGCCTCCGCCTCACCTCCTCCTTCGCCGGCGACGTCCTCGGAGACCGACGCCCGTGGCGTGACCTTTTGATCTGGCGACGCCTCCAGGGCCCTGGCCGGGGGCTCCTCCGCGATGCTCCAGCGTTCGCCCGCTCCGAGACGCCGGACCTCCTGGCCCGCGAGGGCGACCTCGACGAGCCCCCGGCTGACCCGCACCTCGACGCGACGGCTGCCATCCGCCTCCCGGCGGCGTTCGACCTGGAACCGGGTGCCGATGACCCGGACCTCCACGTCCCCCGCCTGCACCACGAACCGCCGCGGACGCTCCCGATGGGTGACCTCGAACGTCGCGCCGCCGCGCCGGACCGCCACCCGAACCTCCCCCGGCGGAGCCTCCAGCAGGGCGAGCTCGGATTCCGGGCGCGCCTCGATCTCCGAGCCGTCGGCGAGGGCCACCCGGGTGGGCTCACCGCTGGTCCGAAGGGTCGCCCCGGCCCAGGTGGCCGGCGCCTCGCCCGTCGGCGTCCCCGGGAGCATCACCAGCCAGGCCACCGCCGCGACGGCGACGAGCCCCCCTCCGCCGAGGCCGAGGCCGGCGACGAGCCGTCGGCGACGGGCGCGGCGTTCCGCGCGGGCTTCTCGGATCCGGCGCCAGGAGGTACCGACCCGGAGGTCGACGTGGGGAGGCGCCACCAGGTGGCGCCGGTCGAGGGCGGGCTCGCGCTCGACGGATGCGGCCTGCGCGGCTTTGGGGGCGTTGGTCATGGCGACCTCGTGTGGGCGGACAACAGGGTCTCGCCGTCCGACAGGCGGCGTTTGACGGTGGCGAGGCTCTTGCCCATCGCCTCGGCGATGGCGGGCAGGGTCATCCCTTCGACCCGTCGGAGCACCAGGGCGATGCGCACGTCGGCGGGCAGGGTGTGCAGGATCGCGTAGAGATTTCGGAGCTCCGCCCCGGTGTCCGGCGGCGCGTTCCAGGCGACCAGGCTGTCCGCCTCGACCGCGCTGGCGGGGCGGCGCCCCAGACGGCGCCGGGCCTTCCGGACCGTGATCCCCCCGACCCATCCGGCGAAGGCCTGGGGGTCCCGCAGGCTTGCCAGCTTCTCGAAGGCGGTGAGGAAGACGTCCTGAACGACGTCGTCGACGTCGTCCCGCCCGCCGAGCAGCCGGTGGGCCAGGCCGATCACCATGCCGGCGTGGCGCCGGTAGAGCGTCTCGAGGGCGCCTTCGTCTCCCCCCCGGGCGCGCTCGACCAGCTCTCCGTCGCTGGGCCCGGGCGTGGGCGCGCCGGTGCCGCCGGGGG
>DAPKRP010000149.1:0-2552 GCA_031800515.1 Polyangiaceae bacterium LLY-WYZ-14_1
CGGGTTTCCGGCGGATGCGGGTCCACCCTCCCCCGCGCCCCCGGGAGGTGCCATGGCCTGGCTTCGTTCCCTCCTGCTTCTCCTCCTTCTCCCCCTCGTCGTGTCCATCGCCGGACCCGGCTGCAGCGGGGACGGCGGCCCCGGGGATGACGACGACGACGACGATCTCGCCGCGGGCGACGACGACGACGATTCGGTTGGCGACGACGACGACGACGACGACGGGATGACCGACGCCGGTCCCCCGGACGCAGGCCGAGGTGAAGCCGGCCTCTGCCCCTTCGACGAGACGTTCGACGAATGCCGGGTGCTCGGAGATGACGGCTGCGAGGCGGGGGAGGTCTGTTACCTGCTGATCTCGGTGACCTCCTGCGACCCGGAAGAGGACACCTGCCCCGAGGGCACCACCTGCCAGGAAGACCCGTCCATCGGCCAGACCATCTGCACCGACGGCAGTCCCCTCCAGCCCGCCGGGCGCTGCGCGGTTCCCCGAAGCAACGGGGCAGCCGGGGATCCCTGCGGCAGCGGGCTCCACGAATCCGACGACCCGGAGCTCGCGACCGCCTACCTCGATTGCGGCGAAGGCCTGAGCTGTGACCGGGCCCGGGGGGTGTGCGCGTCCTACTGCTGCGCGGACGCCGACTGCCAGGTGGACGAGTTCTGCTACCTGAACCAGGACCCGGCCCGGGGCATCGGTCTCTGTCGTACCTGCCAGGGCTGCGAGGTCGCACCGAACTCGGGCTGCGGGGCCGGGGAGGGTTGCTTCCTGGTCAGCGGCTGCGCGACCTGCGAGGCGACCCCGGTGACGCCCCTGCCGGAGGGCAGCGTCTGCGACGCCTTCAACGCCTGCGGCGCGGGGGGGGTCTGCGTCGACACCACCGCCGACGACGAGGCCAACTTCTTCTGCCGGCGGCTCTGTCGCGAGGAGGCCGACCTCTGCGACGCCGGGGACCGGTGCGAGACCGGCATCTTCGCGCAGGACCCGAATCTGGGGATCTGCGTGGGCTCCTGATGGGCCGGCCCGTCTTCCCCCAGGTCTACCCGACGTCGGTGCTGACCCTCGGGCTCTGCGTCGTCCTCGCCGGCTGCGGGGACGACGGGGGGTCGGGGCCCATGCCCGCGTCGGACGGGGGCCCGATCACCTTCGTCGATGGCGGCCCGCCCCCGGACACGCCGGACGCGGGGGATGCGGGACGTCCGCCCCGGGACGACGCCGGACCGGCGAGCTGCGAGCCGGGCGAGTGCGACCCCCGGATCCCCGACGGCGACGCCTGCGCTCCCCCGGACCGGTGCCTGCTCCTCGCCGAGGCGCCGGCCTGCGCGCCACCGGGAGGCGCGGCGGGACCCGGCGCCGTCTGCCGCGAGCTCGATGGATGCGCCCCCGGCCTGGCCTGCTTCGATCGGCGCGGCGGCGCGACCTGCGCCCCGGTCTGCTGCCCCGGGGCGGGGGACTGCGCCGAGGGCGAGCGCTGCGCCTCCCTCGCGATCCTCGTCGACGGTACGGCGGCCGACTGGGGCATCTGCACGCCGCCCCGCCCCTGCGACCCCCTGGCCGCCGAGGCGGTCTGCGAGCCCGGAGAAGGCTGCTATGTCGCCGATGGGGAGGGCGCGACGGACTGCCGGGCCGCCGGCACCATGGCCATCGGCGCCCCCTGCGCCGTCCAGCAGGACTGCCGCCCCGGTGCGTTCTGCGCCGGTCGCCCCGGGGAGGCGCGGTGCGCCGCGCTCTGCGCCCTGCCCGCCGAAGGCGGATCCGAGGACGGCCCTGGCTGCCCGAGCGATCAACGATGCGCCGCCCTCGCCGCCACCCCCGAGGGCGTGGGCCTGTGCGTTCCCCGGGAATGAAGCCGCCCCGGCGTGATAGACCAGCCCGGTGGCGTCGGTGGGCTCGGCCATCTCCTGCGGGAACCACCCGAGCCGCCCGGCGGCCGGGGTCTGCGTGGTCTGCGGCGGCGCCCACTGCGACCCCTGCCTGACGAAGGTCGACGGGATCAATCACTGCGCCCGGTGCCTCGACGGTCCAGCGCGCCGGGGGACGGCGGACCGCCGACGCAGGGAGCCGGGGGCCGCCCGGCGCCTCGGCGGGCTGCTGGTGCGCCTTCTGGCGGTCTACCTCCTGGCCTGGTGGGTGCTGTCCCTCGGGGTGGGGCGGTGAGCTCCCCCCTCGCGGTCCTGGACCGGGCGGTCACCGTCGCCCGCACCCTCGCGCCTGGGGAGCTCCTTCGGACCGTCGCCGCCGGCTCCCTGGTCGCCCTGCCGATCGTCGCCCTCGGCTACCTCTCCGGGGTGGAAGGCGTCTCCGGGGTCACGCCGTTGGCCGCCCTGGCCCTCGTCCCCGGATGGCTCGCTCGGGGGGCGATCCTCGCCCCGGTTCTCCGGGATCAGGTCGCACGCTGGGAACCGGGCTCCCTCCCCACCCCCGGCGATGGCGCAGGCTCCAAGAGGGTCGCCTTTCCCCGCGCCGCCACCCACGCCCTCGGGGCCGCCCTCGTCGCCGGGATCCTCCCGGCCTTCGCCTGGGGGCGGCTCGGCTGGGGCGCGCTCCTCCCGAC
>DAPKRP010000150.1:0-1847 GCA_031800515.1 Polyangiaceae bacterium LLY-WYZ-14_1
ACCCCCGGTTCGCTCCCGGGGAGCCCCCAACCGTCGTCCGGGGGGGCGCCGGCGACGGCGAGGATCGGCGCCGCTGCCGCCCCTCCCAGGAGCGCGCCCACCAGCCCGAGCAGCTTCGGCCCGCGGCGGCCCGGGCTCACCGGGCCTCCCCCCGCGGCCGGCGGCAGACCTCTCGACCGGTGGCGTCCAGCATCTCGGCGGACGAGCCTACGGCGTCGAAGGCGTCCCGGGCGAGTAAGCGACCCATCGCTTCGAGGGCGTCGTCGAGCGCCCGGCGGTGGGGCCGGGCGGCAGCGGCGATGATCGCACGGCGCCCCGTGTCCTGCCACTCGACCAGCAGCACCTCGGAGATCCAACGGAGGGCGTAGCCGGGCTTGTGGAAGAAGCGTAGGGAGACGTCCTCCCCGACGCCGCGCTGGACCGCGGCGGGAAGCCCGTTGCCCCGCGGACGTTCCCCGGAGAGGGCGCCACGGAGGACCTCGAGCTCCGGCGGCCCGAGGTCGAAGCGTTCCTCTGGAGGCAGACGCCCGTGGAACATCACCCGGCGCATCGCCTCGGCGAGATCGGCCAGGGTCGTGCAGTTCCCGAGGTCCGGGCAGTCCGGGGTGACCGTGGCCGGCCGGGCCGGAAGCTCCCGGCGGCGCCGACCGAGGTAGAGGCTCAGCGGCGGCGAGGCCCCGAAGACGCCGAGGTCCGTCTCCGGATCTCGAAGCCGCCCGGTGTAGGCGCGGCGGAAGGCCGTGTCCTCGAGGCCGTTCTCCTCGGTGAAGAAGCCCCGATGCATCGCGTCGAGGCCGACGAGCTCCACCAGGCGATCGAAGTCGGCGTTGCTGCTCGGAGCGATGGCTCGCTGGACCATCCCGGAGAGCCGGTAGGCCACCGACGACGCGTCCTCCGGGGCGCCGGGTTCCCGGTCGTAGTGATAGCGGACCCAGACCTCCGGCGGAAAGCCGAGCTCCCGGGACCGTTCCAGGGCGGCGATCGCGGCGAAGATCTTCACCGAGGAGGCCGGCCACCAGTCCCCCCGGTCGTCGGAGGTGCCGCACCAATCGAAGGCCGGTCCCTCGCCATCCGCATCGGGCAGCAGCACCAGGGCCTTGAAGCCTTCCGGCGGGGCGAAGCCCGCCCGGTCGAGGAGCGCGGGGAGGACGAAGGGATCCGTCGGCGGGCGGTCCTCCGCCTGGGCGCTGGCCCCTCCCCCGGGAATCGCACCGCCGCCGACCAGGGCGGCCAGGAGCGCGAGAGCGATCGGCGCGGCAAGCGCGTCGGGGAACGATCGACGGGGCGCCACGGGGCCGACCCTTTCACGGGGAAGTCCGGGTCGCCACCCGTCGCCGGAGGCGGTCCTCGATGGCGGCGGTCAGCCGGAGGTCGGCGGACCCCGCCCCTGCCGATCCAGCCAGGCGAGCTCCCCCTCGATCATCTCGAGCTCGTGGCGGACCTCCCGGATGCGGAAGCCCACCAGGTAGAGCGTGACGCCGACGAGGGTCAGCACGCCCACCAGCGTCAGGAAGGCCGCCCCCGGGCCGAGGATCCAGGCTGGGAGCACCAGGACGAGCAGCGCGAAGAGCCGCGGGATCTGATTCCACTCCCGATAGAGCCCCATCAGGGCCTCCGTCAGTCGCGCCTGCTCGGCGAGGAGCTTTTCCCGGGGGACGGTGCGCACCCACCGAGAGTAGTACCTCCACCGCTCGACGCCTCAGGACCGAGTCCCCCGGAACCTGACCGGGACATCTGCTAGAGGGGCGGCGGAGCGTCGCCATGTCACCGCCGCCGACCGTGCCCTCGAGCCCCACCCTCCTCGTCGCCTCGCGCCTCCCCCGGACCTCGCCCGCCGGACGGCCGAC
>DAPKRP010000151.1:0-2347 GCA_031800515.1 Polyangiaceae bacterium LLY-WYZ-14_1
GGCGGCGCCTCGCCGTGCTTCGGACCTCCGCCCTCGTCCTCGCCCAGCCGGAGACGGGACGGGTGCACCAGGTCCGCCGACACCTGCGGGACCTGGGTCACCCCGTGCTCCGGGACCTGAAGTTCGGCCGGGGCTACCACGCGACCTGGCTCTCCGGAGAGATCGGGCTCGAGCGCATGGCCCTCCACGCCTTGTCCGTCACGCTGCGGCACCCGGCGACGGGGGCATCCCTGCGGGTGGTGGCCCCGATCCCCGAGGATCTCGCCGCTCCCCTCCGGGCCCTGGGGGTCGACGTCGACGAGGTCGTCGCCGAGGCTTTGTCGGACTGACCCGGGGCGGCCCCCCAGGGGCCCGCTTCCGGCCCGGCGGTCCTTCGGTCGTCCGCTACTCAGGCAGGCAGGCCTCGGAGGCCAGATAGACGAGCTCGGCGCCCTTGGGCACCGTGGTCCCGGTGGGGGGATTGACGCGCTCGATGCCGGTGATCGGGTCCCGGTAGCCCAGGAGGAGCGCGCCGGTCGCCTTCTTGAGGGCGATGGAGACCTCCGAGAACACCGCCGGGAGGGTGATCGCGTGCTCCGGGGCGTGGCCGACGTAGACGTTTTGCATGCCCGTCAGGGCCACCCCGCTCAGGGTGTGCCCGGTCCCCGGTTGCCGCACCGCGTGGGCCAGCAGGGAGAACCCGAGGCGGTAGGTCTCGATCACCTCGTCCGCCCCGGCGGTCCGAGCGTGCTCCGCGTTTTCCTCCTCCAGGATCTCGGCGATGACGTAGACCGGCTTCCGGCGCTCGGCCTCGGCCGCCCGGTGGGCGAGCCAGGCGCGCACGGTGAAGGCGATCAGGATGGTCTGGGCGTCCGCCTGCTGGGGCGGCAGGGTGCGACTGGCCGGGATCACCACGGCGGCGGCGTGGGATAGGCGGACCTTGCCGAGGTCTTCTTCCTTCGTCGGGTCGCCCCGGACCCAGACGAAGCGGGGGGGGACGTCCGGGGGCCGGTCCGTGGGTCCGAAGAGGACGAGCTCCGTCATCGATCCGCGGCCGTCGAACTCGGCGGTCAGCACGTCGAGGAGCATGCGCGTGCCTTCGCCGTAGCCGCAGACGATCACGTGGCCGACATAGCCGCTCATCCGGAACTGCTCTTCCCGCACCGACAGCACCGATCGCAAGAGGGTCTGACCGACGATCCCGGCGAAGAGCGCCAGGGTGAACATGCCGCCGACCATCACCGCCCCCCCCAGGACCCGGCCGAGGGGGCTCACCACGATGACGTCGCCGTAGCCCACCGTCGTCAGGGTGACCAGGGCCCACCACACGCCATCGCCGACGTTCGACACCTGGGGGTTTTTCCCCCCCTCCACCAGATAGACGCTCAGACCGGCGAGGACGACCTCGAGCCCCAGGAGGGTGAAGGCGAAGGCGAAGAGGATCCGGCTCTCTTCGAAGGCCCGGGTGATCCCGGCGAAGGGATTCGAGTAGCGAAAGACCTTTTCCGTGCGCACCAGGCGAAGCAGCCGAAGCGCCCGGAGACCCCGAAGGGCGGGGACCAGGGCCAGGACGGTGAGCAGGTCGATGAGGGGAAAGGGCCGGAGCAGGAACCCGAGGCGTCCGGTGACGTGGATCCGCATCGCCCCCGCCGGCGGGGTGGCGAAGAGGTCGAGCTCCTTGGGATGGAAGGACAGGACCCGGAGGGCGAGCTCGACGGCGAAGACGACCAGGAGGGCCACGTCGATCCGGTGCACGAGGTCGACCACCGGGTCGTCCGCGGGCAGCACGGCCTCGATGCCGAGCAGCACGACGGAGAACACGATGAGCACCCCGACGGTCCACTCGGTCCAGCGGTAGGCCTGGGTCCCGGGGACGTGGAACGCGTCGTGGAACACCCCGAGGGATCGGACCATGCGCGGTCGACGGTCGGTCTCAGGGCTCATGGTGGGCTGGTTCGGGGGGCGGCTTCTTCCCCCGCTTCGGGAGCGCCGGCGCGGTCCGCCGCCTCCCCGAGGCGCTCGGCCAGTCCCGTGTCGCGCTCGAGGCGACGACCCACGGCGGCGGCGAGGGCGTCCGGGGTCCCGAGCACGGTGGCGTGGCGGCGCGCCCGGGTGAGGGCGGTGTAGACGAGCTCCCGGGTGGCGAGGCGCTCGGGTCCCGGCGCGCCCTGCCCCCCGGCGGCGGCGGCGGGAGGCAGCACGAGGAGGACGGCGTCGTGCTCGCCTCCCTGGGCCTTGTGGACCGTGGTGGCGTAGGCCCGTTCGACCAGGTCCTGGATCGCAGCCAGGGGGTGGAGGAACCGGCGGGCGCGCTCCGGGTCTCCGGCGGCGTCCACGACCCCGGGGAAGGCGACGGCCCGAGCGAGGC
>DAPKRP010000152.1:0-6771 GCA_031800515.1 Polyangiaceae bacterium LLY-WYZ-14_1
GCCGCCGATGACCCCCTTCCCCAACGAGGAAAGCCGATGAAGTACGTCGACGAATTCCGGGACCGCCGAAAGGCCGAGCCGCTCCTCCGGCGGATCGCCGACCTGGTCGAACAGGTTCGTCCGAGGGGGGATCGACCGATCAAGATCATGGAGGTCTGCGGCGGGCACACCCACGCGATCTTCAAGTACGGCATCGAGGAGATGCTCCCCGACGCCATCGAGCTCGTCCACGGGCCAGGGTGTCCCGTCTGTGTCCTCCCCGTCGGCCGCGTCGACGACGCCGTCGCCCTGGCGGAGACCCCCGGGGTGATCTTCGCGACCTACGGCGACGCCATCCGCGTGCCGGGGTCGAAGAAGAGCCTGCTTCAGGCCAAGGCTTCCGGGGCGGACATCCGCACCGTCTATTCGCCCATGGATGCCCTCGGGCTCGCCCGACGCCACCCGGACCGGCAGGTGGTGTTCTTCGGTCTGGGGTTCGAGACGACCGCCCCCAGCACGGCCCTGACGATCCTGGAAGCGGAGCGCCTCGGCGTCGGGAACTTCACCGTCTTCTCGAATCACATCACGATCATCCCGACCATCAAGGCGATCCTCGATTCGCCGGACCTCGAGCTCGACGGCTTCGTCGGCCCCGGCCACGTCACGATGGTGATCGGCACCGAGCCCTACCGCTTCATCGCCGAAGCCTATGGGAAGCCGATCGTGATCGCCGGGTTCGAGCCCCTCGATGTGCTCCAGTCCGTGGCGATGGTCCTCGAGCAGCTCGCCGCCGGACGGGCCGAGGTCGACAACCAGTATCGGCGGGTGGTGCGGGACGTCGGCAACCGGGCGGCCCTCGACGCGCTCCTTCGGGTCTTTCGCCTGCGGCCCTTCTTCGAATGGCGGGGCCTCGGTTCCATCGACGATTCCGGCCTCGAGCTCCAACCGGCCTACGCCCACTTCGACGCGGAGCAGCGATTCACCGTTCCCCACCTGTCGATCGCCGACCCGAAGGCCTGCCAGTGCGGCGAGGTGCTGAAGGGCGTGCGGAAGCCCTGGGAGTGCAAGGTGTTCGGGACCGCTTGTACCCCCGAGACGCCGATCGGGTCGTGCATGGTCTCGAGCGAAGGCGCCTGCGCCGCCTACTACAACTACGGCCGCCTTTCGACCATTCGCCACGCCCCGGCGACCCATGGCGGCAAGGAATCATCGGCTCCCGCCCGGCGCCGGCTCGAGGTGACCTCATCGTGAGCCCGAAGGACCGGGAGGACGGAGCCAGCTGGGGCGGCGGCGGCGACGGTGGCGGCTGGGGTCGGCCTTCCGGCGGCGGCGGTCCGCTGCCGAGTGACCATCCTCTGTTTCAACGGGTCGAGAAGTTCCGGCGGCGCGCCGGCCGGGTTCGGGACACGGTGGTGACCCAGGCCCACGGCTCCGGCGGCAAAGCCATGCGGGACCTGATCGACGATCTCGTCCTCGGCAGCTTTCGCAATCCGCTGTTGGAACCGCTCGACGACCAGGCGCGGGTACCCCTCGGGGAGCTCACCGCGCTTGGCGACCGGCTCGCCCTCACCACCGATTCCTATGTGGTGACACCGTTGTTCTTTCCCGGCGGGGATATCGGCACCCTGGCGGTCAACGGTACGGTCAACGACCTGGCCGTCGGCGGCGCCGAGCCCCGCTACCTGTCCTGCGGCCTCATCCTGGAGGAAGGGCTCGAAGTCGACGTCCTTCGCCGGGTGCTCGCCAGCATGAAGCAGGCGGCGGACGCGGCCGGCGTCCGGGTCGTTACCGGCGACACCAAGGTCGTGCAGCGAGGCGCAGCGGACCGTCTCTTCATCAACACCGCGGGGGTCGGAGTGATCCCAGCGGGCGTGGAGCTCAGCGCGGACCGGATCCGTCCCGGCGACGTCGTCCTGGTCAACGGGCTCCTCGGCGACCACGGGGCGGCCATCCTCGCGGCCCGAGGGGACCTGGCCCTCGAGACGGACATCGAAAGCGACTGTCGACCGCTCCACGAGTTGATGTCGGCGCTCCTTCGCGCGGTGCCGGAGACGCGGGTCGCGCGGGACGTCACCCGGGGGGGGCTCGCCACCGTGCTGAACGAGCTGGCGCTGGCGTCCGAGACCTGCGTGCGCATCCGGGAGGACGCCCTTCCGGTCCGCGGGGAGGTGCACGGCATGTGCGAGATCCTCGGCCTCGACCCGCTCTATCTGGCGAACGAGGGAAAGCTCGCGGCGGTGGTACCCGGAGATGCGGCCGGGCGCGCCCTCGACGCCCTTCGGGGCCTGCCCGGGGGGGAGGCGGCGGCGGTGGTCGCCGAGGTTCGGGAGTCGCCCGCGGGGATCGTCGTCCTCGAGACCCGTCTCGGCGGGGAGCGGATCGTGGACATGCTGGTCGGGGAGCAGCTACCCCGGATCTGCTGAGGCGGCGCCTCGGGAGAAAACGGGAATCACCCTATGCACGAGCTCGGCATCACCCGGAACATCGTCCGCATCGTCGATGAGCACGCGGCGGACAAGTCCGTCAAGCGAGTGGTGTTGCAGATCGGCGCCTTGTCCGAGGTGCTGCCGGACGCGGTCCTGTTCTGCTTCGAGATCTGCGCGAAGGGCACCGCCTGCGAAGGGGCGGAGCTCGTGATCGAACGCCCCCCGGGGCGAGGGCGCTGCCGCCGATGCGGGCGGGAGCGACCGATGGAGACGCTCGTCGGCGGTTGCGACGCCTGCGACGGCGCGGCCCTCGAGGTCGTCGGCGGGCAAGAGCTGCTGGTCAAGGAGATGGAGGTCTAAGCGATGTGTGTCACCTGCGGATGCTCGGACGGGAGCACGACCACCGTCACCGAGGTTCATGAAGACGGTTCCCACACCCACCGACACGTTCGCGCGGACGGGACGGTCGTGACCCACCGGCATGCTCATGGCGCAGGGCATGCCCCGGGCGGGGGCGTGGAGGCCCATGGGCACGGCCACGGCCACGGCGACGAGGGCGAGGCGCCTCATGTGCACGAGCACGAGCACGAACACGGACACGAGCACACCCACCGGCTCCCGGATGGACGGACGGTCACCCATCGCCACCCCCACACCCACAAGCACGAGCACGAGCACGGCCACGGGGAAGATGCGGACCACGGCCATCCCCCGGATCAAGTTCACCAGGACGATCCGCACCACGATCACGAGCACGACCCGGACGAGCTGCGGGCCCGGCGGCACCGTGCGGCGGATGGTCTCGTCGTGCCGGACCGGGACGGCGGCGCCGTGCTCGCCCTCGAGGAGGCCATCCTCGGCAAGAACGACGCCCTGGCGCAGGACAATCGCCGCTGGCTGGCCCAGAGGGGTGCGTACGCAGTCAACGTGATGAGCTCCCCGGGGGCGGGGAAGACGACGCTCCTGGCCCGAACGATCCGGGATCTCGGGGACGAGCTGCCCTTCGCCGTCGTCGAGGGGGACCAGGCGATGAGCTTCGACGCGGAAAAGATCCGAGCCGCCGGGGCCCCGGTGGTTCAGGTCAATACGGGGAAGGGCTGTCACCTTGAGGCGGACATGGTCGCCCGGGGGCTCGACGTGCTGGACCCTCCACCCGGAACCTGTGTCGTCGTCGAAAACGTCGGGAACCTGGTCTGTCCAGCGCTCTTCGACCTGGGGGAGCACGCCAAGGTCGTGATCCTGAGCGTCACCGAGGGCGAGGACAAACCCCTCAAGTACCCCCACATGTTCCGGGCCGCGGACGTCGTCCTGCTGACCAAGACGGACCTGCTTCCCCACCTCGACTACGACCTCGACCGCTGCCTCGCCGACCTGGCCCGTCTGCGGCCTGGGGTGACCGTCCTGCAGGTCAGCGCCCGCACCGGTGAGGGCCTCGACCACTGGTACCGCTGGCTCCGCGCCGGCCGCGACCAGGCCCTGGCCGGTGTCGAGGTCGCCCGGATCCCGCACAGGGGAGGCGCAGCGCATCCAGCCTCTCCTGGTGCCGACCCGTCGCCCGGGGCCCGCCTCGAATCCGACGCGGGTTGACCGGGCCGCGCCGCCTTCGACCCGGGTCGCCTTCCCGAAGCCGACGGCGGGCATAGACAGAGGGTATGGCTTCCATCGCCCTCCGAGCCGTCCTTGCCGTCTCGATGGTGCTCGCGGCGGCGCCCCTCGTCGGCTGCCCTCCGCCGGGGGGTGGGAGCGGCGAGGCGAGATCGCCCTCGGGGGCCCCCGGGGCGAGCCGTTCGCCGGGGGCCGGGAACGCCCCTGACGACGCAGACCAGGAACCCGGCCTCCGGGGAACCTCGGAGGAGACGGGGCCGGCAGGCGAAGGGCTCGACGAGTCGTCGAGCACCCGTCGCGCCCGGGCGCGGTTGGTGGACGAGCTGCGGGCGCAGGGGATCGAAGACCCGCGGGTGCTCGCCGCGATCGGGCGCGTTCCTCGGCACCGGATGGTGCCCGAGGGGATGAGGGACCACGCCTATCGCAACCGCCCGCTCCCCATCGGCCACGAGCAGACCATCAGCCAGCCCTTCGTCGTCGCGTTGATGTCCCAGCTTGCGGAGATCGGCGCCGGAGATCGGGTGCTCGAGGTGGGCACCGGCTCCGGCTACCAGGCGGCGGTCCTCGCCGAGCTCGGTGCTCAGGTGTATTCCATCGAGATCGTGCCGGAACTGGCTCGGCGCGCCCGAGGGCTCCTCGACGACCTCGGCTATGGCGACGACGTCTCCACCCGGGTGGGGGACGGTTACGCTGGCTGGCCGGAGGCGGCTCCCTTTCAGGCGATCCTGTTGACCGCAGCGCCCCCGACGATCCCGACCCCGCTGAAAGAGCAGCTTGCCGTGGGCGGTAGGCTCGTCGCCCCCGTCGGCGAAGACGGCGGCGTTCAGGAGCTCGTCGTGATGCGACGGACGGGACCCGATGACTTCGAGACACGCTCATCGATCCCGGTGCGCTTCGTCCCCATGACGGGTCGCGCTCAGGGAGAGAGCGCCGATTGAATGGGCGCGTCGTGGCGTCCAGCGGAGACCCGACCGGGGGGCTTTTCGGCGGCCTGCAACCGCATCAGCGGCGCGCCGCAGCCTCCCGCCGAGCGCGCCAGCTCCGTGCCACGGCGACGAGGAAGGTGAAGCCGGTCAGGGGAAGAACGAACCCGAGGAGCGCCGATGCGAGGAGCGGCTGCATCCAGTGCCCCAGCGCCTCGAGTACGATCACCACCGTGTAGGCGACGTAGTAGAAGACGAAGACGGCCCCTTCCCAGCGGGAGATGCGGTGGCCGGTGAAGAAGACGGGTAGGCAAGCGACCATCACGGCCACCATCACCGGCAGGTCGAAGGTGAGGAAGGCCGGCGGGACCCGCACCTGACCGACGCTGACCACCCCGGCGGTGCCGAGGATGAGGGTCAGGTTGAAGACGTTCGACCCGATCGCGTTTCCAACGGCGATGTCCGTGTCCCCCCGGGCGGTCGCGACGAGGGAGGTCGCCAGCTCCGGAAGGGAGGTGCCGGCGGCGACCACCGTCAGTCCGATCAAGGTCTCGCCGACACCGAGGGCGCTGGCCACGCCGACGGCGCCAGCCACCAAGAGCTGCGAACCGAGCACGAGGAGGGCGAGCCCGATGAGGACGAGCGCCGCCCAAGGGAACCAAGCCCCGGCGGGACGCCCCCCGTCTTCGGCTGGGTGGCCGACCGGTTCTCCGGGTGCCCCCGGCGCCGGCGGGTGCTCGAGAGGGGAGGCGTTTTCGGCGGGTCCGCCGGCTTCTCGTCGAGCGGTCCGAAAGGTCCACACGGTATAGCCGGCCGCCGCGGCCAGCAGGAGCCCGCCGTCCAAACCGTCGAGGACACCGTCGGCGGCGAGGAGCCAGACCAGCAAGGAAAGCGCGACGACCAGCGGCGCGTCCACCCGGACCAGCTGCGCATCGACCCGAAGCGGCGAGAGCAGCGCGCTGCCCCCCAGGATCAGCAACACGTTGAACACGTTGCTCCCGACCACGTTGCCCAGAGCGATGCTGCCCTGTCCCTCGAGGCCGGCGCTGATGGTCACCGCGAGCTCCGGGGCACTGGTCCCGTAGGCCACGATGGTGAGGCCGATGACCAGGGGCGACAGCCCGGCCATCCGGCCGAGGTTCGAGGCGCCCCGCACGAGGAGCTCCGCCCCTCCGGCAAGAAGCACGAGGCCGACCCCGAGTCGCACCAGGTCATCCAGCATCGTCCGTCCCCCCTCCCGGACCAGGCGCGCGATTCCGCCCGCGCCGGCGGAGGTCCGGATAACGCCGCCAGATCGCGGCGAGCTCGCGCCCCGCCTTCAGGTAGTCCCGGGGTCGAACCTTCGACGCGCCGACGTCCCGCCATTCCCGTAGGGGCACCTCGTAGATGCCCCGGGCTCCCGCCGTCACCCCGGATAGGGTCAGGTAACGAGCCAGGATCTCGACGTCGAAGATCCACCGAGAACCGAACGGCTCGGTGAAGATCCCTCGGACGCCCGGGGTGGCCCGAAAGAGCTTCGCGCCGCATTGGGTATCGTAGACGGGTAGGGAAAGGGTCAGGCTCGCCGCGGTCGCGAACAGTCGGCCCAGGTAATGGCGTCCCGTGGTGCGTTCGATCCGCCGGCCCAGAAGCGCGACCCGGGCGCCGAGCACGATGTCCACCTCCGGGTGCTCGTCGAGCACGGACGAGAGCTCGTCCACGGCGTCGAGGGGGGTGGCGAGGTCCGCATCCCAGTAGCCGACCTGAATCGTCCCCGGCCGGTCGAAGGCGCGGAGCACTCCGGCGCGGACCGCCTCCGCCTTCCCCCGGTTCTCCGGCAGCGGCACGACCTCGACCCG
>DAPKRP010000153.1:0-6120 GCA_031800515.1 Polyangiaceae bacterium LLY-WYZ-14_1
AAGACCGCCCCACCCAGGTCGCCCTCCCGAACGGGCGGCGGCTCCGGATCACCCTCCAGCAAGTGCTGCCGGACGGTCGCTTTCGGGTCCAGGTCTCGATCAATCGGCCCGAGCAGTCGGATTACCTGCCCCTGCTGACCGTCGTCGCCTCCCCGGGGGAGCCCTTTTTCGTCGCTGGCCAGTCCTTTCGCGGTGGGACCCTTGTGGTCGGCGTCGAGTTCGGGCCCGGCTCCCGTGCCGGTGAGCCCTCCGACGACGGGTAGCAAGAACGCGACGATTTCGTTCCTTCCACCCGCCGTTTGCCGGTACAAGGGGGGGCGGAAGCCGCGCCCCCCCGACGCGGAAACGATGGAGAGTTGGACCTCCGGCCGAAGGCTCCCAAGGCAGGAGCCCGGGCCGGTCCCCCTTCCCCTTAACGGAGTGGAACGATGACGACTTGGAGACTGACGAGCTGGCTCGGCCGACTGGCGGTCGCTCTCGGCCTGGTCCTGATGCCCGTGGCCTGCGGTGACGACGGCGGCGACGGCATGATGGCCGGGGACGACGATGACGACGACATGATGGTCGGCGACGACGACGACGACATGATGGTCGGCGACGACGACGATGACGACGACGACGACGACGGGGTGACCGTCAACGTCCGCGCCGTCCACGCCGCCCCGGACGCGGGCAACGTCGACATCTGGGTCGACGGCGAAACCGAGCCCCGCGCCACCGATGTCGCCTACCTCGACGTCGTGGGCCCCGTGTCGGTTCCCGCCGGCGCCGGCATCGAGGTCTTTGCCGCCGGGGGTGACCCGGCGTCGGACGACCCGGTGGTGTCCTTCAACGCATCGACCACCCCGAACGCGACGACCACCTTCGTCGTGCGGGTCAACGTGGACGGCGACGTGGTGGGCCAGGGCCTTCCGGACGCCCAGCTGCCCGCCCCGGAAGACCCCCTCCTGAACGTGGCGGTGCGCTTCGTCAACGTCACCGCCCCGAGTACCTTCGTCTCCGTCGACACCGACCTCGATACGATTCGGGACACCCCGAATCTGCAGGCGGGGGCGACGGACGAGATCGAGATCTCCCAGAACGCGAACCTGTTCGACGTCCTCGGCCCTCCCCCTCAAGCCACCCGGCGGGGACGCTTTTCCTTCCAGGAGCTGAGCGTGGAAGCCGGCGACCGGAGCTACCTGTTCATCGCCGGCGACGCGGAGCAGGGCCGTATGGTCGATGAAGGCATCACCCTGATCCACGTCAACCTCACCTCCGAGGTTTCCGAGACCTTCCGGCCGGTGGCCCTGCCCGGTCAGCTGCGGGTGCTGCATCTGTCCGACAACGCCCCGGCGGTCGACGTCTATCCCCTGAACCCCGGCGAGGAAGACGTCCCCCTCATCGACGACCTGACCTTCGGCCAGGCCTCCCGCTACCTGCAGGGCGTCGACGTCACCGCGGGGTTCGAGGTCTACCTCGGAGACCAGCTACCCACCGACGAAGAGGTCGAGCCGCTCTTCGTGATCAACGCCTCCCGCACGGAGATCCTTACCGAGGAAGCGCGCCACACCCTGGTGGTCTTCGGGGACGCCAGCGATGAAGCGGAAGAAGGCACGGAGCTCGACTTCGAGCTCTTCGTCGACCGCTCCGGCGTGACGGACGGCGGCTTCCTCGCCCGGGTGCTCCACGCGAGCCCCCTGGCCCCGCCGGTCCGGCTCGACGTCGACGGGGACGGCATGCCCGACACGGATCCCCTGGGCTTCACGGACCTCGCGGAAGCGGAGCTCCCGATCCCCGCCCAGGTCGCCCTGTTCAGCGAGGATGATGCCCGCATCACCTCGTTCACGGTCCCGGGTTCCGCGGAGGGCGGGCCCGCCGGCAACGGCGTCGCCTACGTCGCGGTGCTCGGCGATCCGGCGCTCCACCCGAGCGAAGCCGAGTCCCTGTCCGTCCTGGTCTCCCGGACCAGCGGCGAGCCCGGGGTCCGGAACACCGACCAGCCCCGCTTCCAGCAGGACCCGATGCTCTGGGTCTTCCACGGCGTCCCCGACGTGGCGAACCCGGTCGACGTCGCCGTGGCCCCCGGACCCGACGAGGTCCTGGCCACCGGCGTGACCTTCGGCGACCTGACCTCCCGCATCCAGCTCTCCCCCCAGGACGTCGGGTTCGAGGTCCGGGTCGACGGTGCGGCGGTGTCCACCGACACCACCACCTTCACCTTGAGCCGAGGTACCCGCTACCTTGGAACCGTGCTCGGCCTCGCCAGCCCCGACGCCGACGACCCCGCCGAGTCGACCATCCAGTTCGCCGTCTACGAAGACGGCTTCGACCGAACGGACGAGGAAAACGTTCGGGTCCGGGCGATCCACGCCTCCCCGGACGCCTTCCCGGTCAACGTCGGCACCGTCGAGACCGTCGAGATGGTCGACACCATCAGCCGCATCGACGGCTTCGGGTCCCTGGCCTTCGGGGATGCCTCGGGCCCGGCCGGGGTCTCCCTGCCCCCGGTCACCTCGCCGGACACCATCTCCCTGGGCGCCATCGACGCCGAGGACGAGGGCGACACCCCGGACATCGTCTTTCCGGGGGTGACCGGCCTCATGGCGGGGAGCCGCCTCTTCGGCCTGGTCGCCGGAGAACAGGACCCGGACCTCAACCCGGACACGGCGCTGCTCCAGGCCTTCTTCATCGAGACGGGCATGGGTCCCTGGACCGTGGTCGCCAACATCCCCGCCCGACCCGGCGAGGGTCCCTAGCAGGAAACGGCGACGCCGCGGACGGGCGCCCCGGGCATCGTCGTGGTCTCCTCGACGGGTCCGGGGCGTCGGTCGTTCGTGGTGCCACCTCGGACGCCGGCCATGCGACGCGACGATCCGGACGTCTACCTCGTCGACGAGCCCGAGCCCCCGACGGTCACCGCTCCCCCCGCCGTCGTGCATCGGGCCCTCGCCCCCCAGGTGACCCCGGCCCGGCTCGCCCGGATGGAGGCGGTGGCGGCCGCCCGCACCCGGGACGTCGTCGTGGTGCTGGACGGCCTGACCGACCCTCACAACACCTCCGCCGTCCTTCGCTCCGCCGACGCCTTCGGCGTCCAGGAGGTCCACGTCGTCGTCGGCGCCCAGCCTTTTCGGGCCGCCCACCGCGTCGCCCGGGGGACGCACCTCTGGCTCGACATCGTGCGGCACCGGACCGCCGAGGCCTGCGCGCAGGCGCTCCACGCGCGGGGGTTCACGATCCTGGTCGCGACGATGGGGGGCGAGAAACGACCCGAGGACCTGCCGGCGCTGGAGCGGGTGGCCATCGTCTTCGGGAACGAGCACGCCGGGGTGAGCCCCGCCCTCCGGAGCCGGGCGGATGGCACCTATGCGATCTCGATGGTGGGCTTCGTCGAGAGCCTGAACGTGTCGGTGGCGGCGGCGATCACCCTCCACGCCGCGACCCGAGGACGAGCGCCGCTGCCGGAGGAGGACCGAACCGCCCTGGTCGCCCGCTGGCTGCTCCGCACGGTCCGAGATGGCCCCGCGCTGGTCGCCAGAAACCTTTCCTACTAGTACCCCGGGGCGATGGCCGAACGCCGACCGCGCCTGCCGAGAACCGAACCGGCGCTGACCCCGAAAAAGCCCATCGCTCGCGTCCGGAGCGGCGAAAGGGGCCCCTCCGCCGCCGGCGTCGCGAAGCGTGCCGGCGCGGTGGTGCTGGCCCTCGGGGCGCTGGGGCTGGGCGCCCTGGGCGGCGCTTTCTGGTGGTACGGCCGCGACCTCCCCCCGGTCGACGCCCTGAGCGAGTACGCGCCCCCGCAGACGACCCGCGTGCTCGACCGCAGCGGTCGGGTGCTGGGGGAGATGTTCGAGGAGCGCCGCACCGTCGTCCCCATGTCCCGCGTCCCACGGCTTCTCGTGGTCTCCGTGCTCGCCGCCGAAGATGCGGATTTCTACCGCCACGAAGGACTCGACCTTCCCGGGATCCTTCGGGCGATGTGGGCGGCGGCGACGACCGGTGAGGTGCGGCAGGGCGGGTCCACGATCACCCAGCAGCTCGTCAAGCTGATGTTGCTGAACCCGGAGCGGACCCTATCCCGGAAGCTGCGGGAGCTCATCCTGGCCCGCCGCCTCGAGCAGCGATTGACGAAGGACGAGATCCTCCACCTCTACCTGAGCCACGTGAACTTCGGCCATGGCCGCTACGGCGTCCAGGAGGCGTGCCGCTTCTATTTCGGCAAGAACGTCGAGGAGCTGACCCTGGCGGAAGCGGCGCTCCTGGCGGGACTGCCCCAGGCCCCGGGTCGGCTGTCCCCGCGGAGCAATCCCGCCGCCGCCCTCGAGCGGCGCAGCTTCGTCCTCGACCAGCTGGCGGACAAGCGGGAGACCCACTGGCCGGACGTCACCGAGGCGATGGTCGAGACCGCCCGCCACGAACCGATCCAGCTCGTCCCGGCCAGCGCCCGGGGACAGGCCGCCCCGGAGGTCATGGCCTACGTTCGACGGCTTCTGTCCGAGCTGGTCGGCGAGGAAGCGGCGCGACGCGGCGGCTACGTCGTCCACACCACCGTCGACCTCGACCTCCAGGTCGCCGCCCGGGAAGCCATCGAGAGGCAGCTCGAACGGATCGACGAACGCCACGATCGTCGGGGCACGCTCCCGCCGCCACCTCGGGAGCGGAGGCGGCGCGCGGCGTCGACCCGCCACCGGCGGGACCGGGACGACGGTCCGAAGGTCATCGGCCCGGAGGGCCGCGGGGAAGGAGCGGAAGCCCGGCCGGGCCCGCCCCTGCGCCTCGGGACCACCTACGAGGCGACGGTCGTCGGTCTGGACGACGCGGCTGGCACCCTCCGCCTCGACGTCGACGGCCACCCGGCGATCGTCCACCTGCGGGACGAGGCGCGCTACAACCCGGAAGGCCTGGCCCCCTCCGGCTTCGCCTACGAGGGCGCCGAGGTCCCCGTGTCGATCCTCCAGCTGCCCCCGAGCCCCGATGGGGACGACGCGGCAGCGCCGATGGACGGCCCGGCACCCGGCCGACCACCGGCGGTGGCGCGCCTCGAGCTCGGCCCGGAAGGGGCGGCGCTGCTCCTCGACGTCGCCACCCGGGAGGTGCTGGCGGTGGTCGGTGGCTACCGCGCTGCCCCGGGCTTCAATCGAGCCTTCGACGCGAGGCGCCAGCCCGGCAGCACCTTCAAGCCGATCGTCTACGCGGCCGCCCTCGAGACCCGACGCTTCACCCCCGCCACCGTCGTGCTCGACGCCCCCCTCGTCTACGACGAGTGGGCCCCCCAGAACTACGAGGCCTGGCGCCACGAGGGTCCGATCATGCTCCGGGACGCCCTCGCTCGGTCGGTCAACGTGGTCGCCGTACGCCTCGCCGACGCGGTGGGTCCCGGGCGGGTCGCCGAGCTCGCCGGGGAGCTCGGATTCTCCACGCCCCTGGAGCCCGATCTCTCTCTGGGGCTCGGCGCGAGCGAGGTGGAGCTCGACGAGCTGGTGAACGCCTACGCCACCTTCGCCGCTGGAGGCCGCTGGGCGCCGCTCCGCCTGGTCACCCGCATCGAGGGGCCCGGCGGAGCCCCCATCGACCTGCCCGAGCCCCCCTCGCCGAAGGACGTCCTCTCGCCGGCCCTCGCCTACCTGGTCACGAGCCTCCTCGAGAGCGTGGTCGACGAGGGCACCGGTCGGCGTGCCCGCGCGCTCCGACGACCGGTGGCGGGGAAGACGGGCACGAGCAACGACGCCCGGGACGCCTGGTTCGTCGGCTACACGCCGGAGCTCGCCGCCGGCGTCTGGGTCGGCTTCGACGACCGGCGGCCCCTCGGCCGCCGGGAGGGCGGCGCCCGAAGCGCCCTCCCGGCCTGGGTCGAGCTGATGAAGACGGCGACGGACGGACGGCCGGAGAGCGAGTTCGCCCGACCCGCCGGGCTCGTCGAGGAGGTGGTCGACCCGAAGACGGGGCTCCTGGCTCCCGAAGGCGAAGAGGGGATGGCCGAGGTGTTCCTGCCGGGCTCCGCCCCGACGGAGACGGCTCGGGATGCGGACGTCGCCGACCCGACGACCTTCTTCGTCGAACAGTTCGCCGCCGTCGACGGCTCCGGAGCGGGCCGTTGACCGGGCGTGGGGGGGCCGCGCTCCTGTGGCTGCTGCCGACGGG
>DAPKRP010000154.1:0-1765 GCA_031800515.1 Polyangiaceae bacterium LLY-WYZ-14_1
CACCCTGGATGACCTCCAGGGGGAGGAGGACAGCGTCCTCATGCGTTGGATGCTCAAGGGCTTCTACGTCAGCCTCGACCGGGAGTTCCGCATCGGTCGGCGACGCTATTGGCGGACCCTGTCGAATGAGTACATCCCGCACCGGGCGCTCTACGAGGTGGAGGGCAGCGACTTCGAGGGACGGCCCCTCGATGGTCACGACTGGACCCTGCCCGTCGGCTACCTGCTGTCGAGCCGAGACCACGCCTACACCGTGGACGAGCGGGGCCGGCTGCGTCGGGCCGGCGAGCCTGGCTACCATCACGTCTTCCGAGTCGTAGGCCAGGAAGACCACGGGGGAAGGACCTATTACGTCGGCCCCGACTCCCGCCGCTACCAGGCGGACGAGACGACCTTGGTCGAGGTGCCGGAGCGGCCCGACGCGATCCCCCCGGGGGTCAAGTGGATCGACGTCGACCTGACGGACCAGACCCTGGTGGCGATGGAGGGGGACCGGCCGGTCTTCACCACCCTGGTCTCCACCGGGCGGGTCAAACAGCCCGACGACCCGGAGCAGGACCACGAGACGCCGAGCGGCGTCTTCCAGGTCACCTCGAAGCACCTGACCGGGATGATGGACGGCGACAACGCGATCGACGGCCCCTACTCGATCCAGGACGTGCCGTACATCATGTACTTCGAGCTGGCCTACGCCTTCCACAGCGCGTTCTGGCACAACCGCTTCGGCCGGACGAAGAGCCATGGGTGCGTGAACCTGTCCCCCCGGGACGCCCGGCGCCTGTTCGAGTGGGCGGACCCGCCCCTGCCGACCGGATGGCACGGGGTCTACCCGAACGAGGACAACCCGGGCACCTGGGTGTCCATCCACGGAACGACCCCCGAGGGCTGACGTCGGATCGGCTACGCGGCGACCGGTGGCCCGGTCCCGTCGCCGGAGGCCCGGGCCTGCCGGCCCGTTGCCAGGGAGGTCCCGGGCCGGTAGTTCTGTAGCCCGATGGCCCTTGAGATCGACGGTGCCGGCGTCCCGGACCTGCTGTCCCTGGCGGGGTTCGAGCCGGCCCGCATCGCCCCGGATACCTGGCGGGTTCGCTTCCACGGGCACGCCGGGACGTTTCCCCTGCTGGTGCGGGGCGGTTCCCAGGGGGTCATCACCTTCGCCATCGTCCCCTACCTCCGGTCGCCCCGCTTCCCGGGAAGGGCGGGGCCCCTGTACCAGCGGCTCCTCGAGCTCAACCATCGGATGCTGCTGGCGAAGTTCTGCATCGACGACGACCTCGACGTCGTCCTGTCCGCCGAGTGGCCCGTCGCCGACATGGACCGGAGCGAGTTCGCCGATGCCATCGACGTGGTGACCTACTACGCGGACCGCTTCTTCGGCGAGCTCGAGCCCCTGGCTGCCGCCTCCTGAAGTTGCTGCCGTACCAGCCCCGTGGTAGCTCTCCGCTCTCGGCGAGAGGCGTATGGGCGCGCGCTCCGACAGTCGTCGGCAGGGCACCCGGACGCCGGTCGACCCGCCACCGATGCCCCGCATCCGGTGGCGCCGTCGACTCCGGTCGGACGCCCGTCCGCCGGGCCACGCCCAGGGCCCCGCACCGGCTCGTCGAGCCGGCACCGACGCGCCCTCGGTGCCGGCCGCGACCGCCGCGTTCTCGCAGCGGGCGCCGGAGCGCGACGACGCGTCGTCGACTCCGATCCGGAGCGGTCTCCGCATCCGGTGCGGCGCTGGTCCCCCGCGATGTCCCTCTCCCTAGCCCCCCTCGACCCC
>DAPKRP010000155.1:0-4837 GCA_031800515.1 Polyangiaceae bacterium LLY-WYZ-14_1
GGTGAGGGTGGGGCGCCGTGCCGGGGGCTGCGACCGATCTCGCCTGGGGAGACGGGTACGGCGTCCTCGTCGACTTCAGGCCCGCCGGCTCCGCGTCGATCTCATGAGGGGTCCCCCGTCTTCGCGACGCATCCCGGAGACGGGTGATCAGGCCCCTCGAGCCCAGACCGGCGGGCGCGGCATCCCGGCGCCCATCGGTTCCACCTGGGCTCGAGTCGGGGTGCAGCGCGGCCGGGCCGTTCCGGCCGCTAGGAGGACCGGGTCGATGCAGAGCGACGACGAGGCCGAGGGCGGCCACGGGCACGGGGAGAAAAGCCGCCGGGGAGCCACCCCGCCGGGCGGGGGCCGACCGCCGAAGGTGCGGAGCGCGAAGGCCCGTCCGACGAAGGCCTCGGGCAGCGGCAAGACCCGGGGGAGCCGGAAGACCCGGGGCGCCCTCGGGCGGGGCTACGAGGCGCGGACCCCGACGACGCCCGTCGCCGCCTACGTGGCGAAGGGCGGCCCGGCTTCGGACCCGAGGGACCCGGAGAGCGAGCCGCCGAGGGCGCCCGGCGTCTTGGACCACCAGGTGCTCTTCTCGATGCTGGAGAACGCCCCGACCAACGTGATGTTCGCCGATCGGGAGTGCGTGATCCGCTACGCCAACCCGGCGTCCCTGCGCACCCTCCGGGATCTCGAAGCCCATCTGCCCATCGCCGTCGACGACCTGGTCGGGAGCTCCATCGACGTCTTTCACCGGAACCCCGCCCACCAGCGGCGGATGCTCGCCGACCCGGGGAACCTCCCGCACCGGACGAACATCCGGCTCGGTCCCGAGACCCTCGACCTGTTGGTGACCGCCGTCATGGCCGACGACGGCGCCCACCTCGGGTCGATGCTGACCTGGCAGGTGCTGACGGAAAAGGTCCGCCTCGAGCGGGAGGTCGCCGATTCCAACGGCAACGCGAAGGCGACGAGCGCCGTCCTCCAGGCGCTCGCGACGGCGAAGACCGAGGACGACGCGGCCCGCCAGGCCCTCGCCGCCCTCTGCCAGGCCTTCGGCTGGGCCTACGGCGCCTACTGGCGAGAGGAGGAGGCGGGTCGCGGGACCTTCGCCCTGGCGCAGGAGCTCGCCGGCGCCGGCGCCGAGCTGTCCCGCATCGGCCACGCCACCCAATACCGTCTGGGTCAGGGCTTGGTCGGTCGGGTCGCGAGCAGCCGAGACCTGGTCGTCGTCGACCAGCTCGCCGACGTCCTCGATGGGCCCCGCCACCGGGCGGCCGTCGACGCTGGCATGAACGCCGCGCTGGGTCTGCCGGTCGTCGTCGACGGGGAGGTCGTCGGGGTCATCGAAGTCCTTCTGGACCACGCGGAATCCCTGTCCCGGGAGCGACAGCACACCCTCCGGAACATCGCCCGTCTGGTCGCCGACGCGGTCACCCGCCTACGCCTCGAAGAGCGGGACCGGCGGAAAGCGGAACAGGCCCAACAGCGCGTCCGCTCGATGCTCGAAGTCGTCCGGGCCGCCGCCAAGGGAGACCTGACGGGCCGCCTCGACGCCGGGGGAGACGATGCCCTCGCCATGATGGCGACCGGTCTCGACGAGCTGCTCACCGATCTGCGGGGGTCGATCGGCGAGATCGCCAAGGCGGCGACGAGCGTCCGGGGTAGCTCGGACGAGCAGCTCCGCATCGCCCAGACGATGGCCGCCAACGCGGAGGAAACCTCTCAGCAGGCGAACGTCGTCTCCTCCGCCGCCGAGCAGGTCAGTGACAACGTCCAGACCGTCGCGAGCGGTATCCAGGAGCTCAACGCGAGCATCCGAGAGATCGCGAAGAACGCGAGCGAGGCGGCACGGGTGGCCTCGGACGCGGTCTCGGAAGCCCAGGCGACGAACCAGACCGTCACCAAGCTGGGCCAGAGCAGTGCCGAGATCGGCAAGGTGGTCAACGTGATCACCTCCATCGCCCAGCAGACGAACCTCCTGGCCCTGAACGCCACCATCGAGGCCGCCCGGGCCGGGGACGCGGGGAAGGGCTTCGCCGTCGTCGCCAACGAGGTGAAGGAGCTCGCGAAGGAAACCGCCAAGGCGACCAACGACATCAGTCAGAAGATCGAAGCGATCCAATCCGACACCGGCGGCGCCGTGGCGGCCATCGCCCGCATCTCGAAGATCATCACCCAGATCAGCGACATCCAGGGGACCATCGCCGGTGCCGTCGAAGAGCAGACCGCGACGACGTCGGAGATCGGACGGAACGTGAGCGACGCCGCCCGGAGCAGCTCGGAGATCGCCGAGAACATCACCGGCGTCGCCGACGCGGCCCGGAGCACGGCGGAGGGCGCGACGGAGACCCAGGTGTCCGCCCGAGAGCTCGGGGATCTGGCCGAGACCCTGGCGAAGCTCGTCTCTCGGTTCTCCATCTAGGCAGCTCCGGGGATGGACGAGGTCGTCGAAGAGTTCCTCAGCGAGAGCCGGGAGAGCCTGGAGCAGGTCGAGGCGCACCTCCTGGCGCTCGAGGACGGGGCTCGGCCGCCGACGCCGGAGGAGGTCGACGCGATCTTCCGGGCCCTCCACACCATCAAGGGGACGTGCGGTTTTCTCGGTTTCGCCCATCTCGAGGCGGTGACCCATGCCGCCGAAGGGCTCCTCGGTCGGGTCCGGGGCGGAGAGCTGCGGCTCTCCGGGGCGCTCGTCGACCTACTCCTCCGCACCGTCGACGCGGTTCGGGAGATGTTGGACGCGGTCGCCGAGACGGAGACGGATGGGGACGACCCTCGGGCGGAGCTCGTCGCGGCCCTCCGCCGGACCTCCGATTGCGGGGAGGGCGACGCCGGGGTGGGCAATCCCGATGCCGCGGGACGGCTGGGGGAGGAGGACGACGACGGCGGGCCCGGGGGGACCAGCCCTCCGGTTCCCGCCACCGGGGAAGGGTCGCCGGGGCAGGGGCCCGGTACCGCCCTCGCCGTCGGGGAAAAAACCACGTCGGTCCGGGTGGACCTCGAGCTCCTCGACCAGCTGATGAACCTGGCCGGGGAGCTCGTCCTCGCCCGCAACCAGTTGCTCCAGCTGACCGGAGACGCCGAAGACCCGGCGCTGCTGACCGCCGCCCAGCGGGTCAACCTGGTGACCAGCGAGCTGCAGGAGGCGGTCATGCGGACCCGGATGCAGCCCATCGAGCGACTCACGGCGACCTTTCCCCGGATGGTGCGGGAGATCGCCCGCGCCTGCGGCAAGCGGGTTCGGCTCCGCGTCGAAGGGGCGGACACGGAGCTCGATCGGAGCGTCCTCGAGACCATCCGGGACCCTTTGACCCACCTGCTCCGGAACGCCGTCGATCACGGCGTCGAGACCCCGGAGGTGCGCCAGTCCGTCGGCAAAGCCGAGGCGGGCCAGGTCCTCTTCCGGGCCGCCCACGAGAGCGGCAAGGTGGTCGTCCAGATCCGAGACGATGGTCGGGGCATCGACCCCGACGCTCTCCGGCGGAAGGCCATCGAGCGGGGCCTGCTCAGCGAGGAGCGGGCCGCCGCCCTCACGGACCGGGAAGCGGTGGACCTCGTCTTCCACCCCGGGCTT
This sequence comes from Polyangiaceae bacterium LLY-WYZ-14_1, assembly GCA_031800515.1. Taxonomy (GTDB): domain Bacteria; phylum Myxococcota_A; class Polyangia; order Polyangiales; family DAPKRP01; genus DAPKRP01. The sequence goes on from DAPKRP010000155.1 coordinate 3,557, forward strand.
TCCACGGCGGAGGCGGTGACCTCGGTCAGCGGTCGTGGGGTGGGGATGGACGTCGTCCGCACCAACCTGGAACGCATCGGCGGGGGCGTCGACGTCCAGACGGTACGAGGAGAGGGCACCTCTTGGACCCTCCGGATCCCCCTGACCCTGGCCATCGTGCCGGCGATCGTCGTCCGCTGCCGGGGGGAGCGCTTCGCGGTTCCCCAGGTCGGGGTGGCGGAGCTCGTCAAGATCGAAGCGGCGGAGGTGCCGCGCCGCATCGAGCACGTCCACGGCGCTCCCGTCTTCCGGCTGCGGGGCTCGCTCCTTCCCCTGCTCTTCCTCAGCGAGGAGCTCCGCCTGGGCGCGGAGATGGCGGCGGAGCCCCAGGACCTCACCATCGCCGTCATGACCGCCGACGCCCAGCCTTTCGGGCTGGTGGTCGACGAGGTCTTCGACACGGAGGAGATCGTCGTGAAGGCGCTGGGACCGGAGCTGTCGGGCTTGGATGCCTACGCCGGGGCCACGGTGATGGGGGACGGCCGGGTCGTGCTGATCCTCGACGTGGCGGGCCTAGCGCGCCAGGCCGGGCTCCTCGCGGACGACCGGCCCCAGGGGCTCGGCGACCGGGCTCCGGTTGGGGGAGCGGAGCCAGGGGGGCGGCGGGACGGCCCCTCCGGCGACCAGAAGGAAGAAGAAGTGAGCCTGCTGCTCGTTCGGGGCGCCGAGGATCGACGCTACGCCCTCCCGTTGACCGACGTCGCCCGCCTGGAAGAGGTGCCGCGGAGCGCCGTCGAGCGCGCCGGGGGACACGCGGTGGTCCAGTACCGGGGCTCCATCCTGCCCCTGGTCGACCTCGATGCCGCCCTCGGGGCGAGGCCGGCGGGGTCCGACCCCTGCTCGGCCGCGGAGGGGCTGACGGAACGGGCCGGCCCCCGGTCCGCCGACGCGGACGGGCCCCTTCGGATCGTGGTTCACCATCACGAAGGTCGCGAGGTCGGCTTCGTGACCCATGGCGTGGTCGACATCGTGCGGACCCACGCCGACCTCGAGCCCGTTTCGGTCCGGCCCGGGGTGCGCGGTTGCGCCGTCGTCGATGGGCGGGTCGTCGAGGTGCTCGACCCGGCGGCCCTGCTGGCCGCTCGGGCCCCCTGGGGCCCGATGGAGGCGGCACGTGCCGAATAACGATCCCAGCTCGCAGCTCTGCACCTTCTACCTCGGGGACCTCTACCTCGGGCTGCCCGTCGATCGGGTGCAGGAGGTGCTGACGCCCCAGGAGATCACCCCCGTCCCTCTGGCGGC
>DAPKRP010000156.1:0-1847 GCA_031800515.1 Polyangiaceae bacterium LLY-WYZ-14_1
GACGGTGACGGCGGCCTCGGCGCCGGGCCAGGGCGCGGAGCGGGTGGCGGCGTAGATGTCGAGGCCCTCGTTCGCGACGAGGTGTTTGAGGCCAGTGGCTCGGGTGTCGCCTTGGGCGATGGTGTTCGTGGCGATGAGGCCCATGGTGCCGTGGTCGCCGACCAGCGTGGCGGCGCGGCGGAAGAAGTGGGCGCTGAGGTCGGCGTTGCCGTGGGCGCCCTGGTGGACGGTTTTGAGCCAGTCGAGGTAGCCGTCGCCGTTGGTCTCGGTGATGCCGTTCTTGCCGGCGAAAGGCGGGTTGCCGACGAACCCGTCCATGAACGCGGCGCCGTTCTCGGCCATCCCGTCGAGGGGGTCGGGGCGGTTCGCGTGGAAGACCTCGGGGAGCTCGAGCATCCAGTGGAACGCCGGGGTGCGGGCGCGGAGGTCGGACTGGAGGGCGGCGAGCTCTTCGGGGATGGGCTGGTCGGAGGCGAGCCAGGTCTCGGTCAGCGACCGGCGGCGGGCGAGCTCCTTTTCCCGAGGCTTGTCCTTCTGCTCGGCGAAGAAGGCGCCGACGATGAGGTCGGCGACGAGGCGGATGCGGCGGAGGGCGTCGTCGGCGTCGTCGACGAGGCGTTCCTTGTCGCGCTGGGCCTGGGGGTCGGGGTTGGCGGCCAGGTCGAGGACCTGCTGGCGGAGGGCGATGGCCTCGTCGAGGGCCTGGTCGAGCTGGTCGCCGATGATGGGCAGCGGGAGCTGCTGGGGGGACTTCTTGCGCTTTGTTGTCTTCTTGCCGGATGACTTGCCGTCGGGGGACCAGTGGAAGGCGCGGATCTGATCGAAGTCCAGGCCGACCAGGCTGTCTCCGTGGCGGAGGGCGTGGTCCAGGAAGGTGAAGGGGAGGTCCTTGGCCAGGGTGATTAGCCAGAGGGACAGCTTGGCGAGCTCGACGGCGGGCTCGTTCTTGTCGACGCCGTAGAGGCACTTCTGGGCGACCAGGCGGCGGGCGTGGAGCGTGGGGTCTTCCCCGGGGGCGTCCTTGGCCACGCCCTCGAGGGCCCCTTCCCGGGTCCAGGCGGCGACGAGCTGGTCGGCAAGGAATCGGCAGGCCTCGACGAGGAACGCGCCGCTGCCCATCGCGGGGTCGCAGATCTTGAGCTCGAGGATCCGGTTGGACGGCGGGGCCTCCCCCATGCACGCCAGCAGCGGCTCGATGGTGCGGCGGACGATGGGCTCGGTGAGGCTCCGGGGGGTGTAGTGGGAGCTCGTGCGGCGGCGCTCGCTCCCGGGCTGGAGGACGAGGCGGCCGGCGGGGGCGCGGGCGGCCGCCTTCTGCTCCCGGGTGCGACCGAAGGCGACGGTGGCCAGGGCGTCGAGGACGGCGGCCTCGTCCGGGGCGGCGTCCTCGATGGCGGCGGCGAGCTTGGTGGCCTGGGCCTTGGGGAGGCCGGTGCGCTCCTTGATCCACTTCGGGCGCTGGCGCGGGGCGACGTCGAGGACCTCGCCGGCGGTGAGCCAGACGCCGGCGCCGCGGATGCGGACGGCGGGGCCCGAGACGCGGGTCACGTGGTAGCCCATGAGCGCCTCGTAGACGCTGCCGATCTGCTCGACGTCGAGCGTCCGGTAGGACAGGCGCTGGCCCTCGAAGACCAGGAGCTTTTCGAGGACGCGGTGGATGGTGCCGTCGTCGACGGTGGGGACCCGGACGGCGGCCCGGGCGGCGGGCTCGGTGACGGGAGGGCTCCCGCCGGGGCCCCAGCCTTCGAGGAAGGGGTAGACCTGGGGGTCGAAGAGCCCGCCCCGGCGCGGGGGCATGTGGAGGCCGGCGCCGGCGGCGACGCCGAGGTAGACGGCGCGAAAGAGGG
>DAPKRP010000157.1:0-3770 GCA_031800515.1 Polyangiaceae bacterium LLY-WYZ-14_1
TCATCAGGGAGCGGGGGAACGGCCAGGCCTGGGAGCGTCGATAGTCCAGCTGGTCGACCCGGAGACCCACCTCTTCCTCCGTCTCTCGCCGGACGCATTCCTCGAGGTTCTCCCCGGGCTCCACGAAGCCCGCGAGGGCGCTGTGCATGCCGGGGGGCCAGCCGTGCTGCCGGGCGAGGAGACATCGATCCTCCCCGTCGGTGACCAGGACCATCACCGCCGGGTCCGTCCGGGGGAAGACCTTGCGCTGCCGGTCCCCCCCGACCGCCCGGGCGAACCCCCCTTCGAGGGCGACCGTCGGCGCCCCCGTCTTCGGGTCGAAGCGGGCGTTCCGGTGCCAGTGGGCCATGCCCCGCGCGTAGGCGAGCAGGGCGAACTCGTCGTCCGGGAGCGCCTCCCCGACCAGCCGGAGGTCCTGGAAGACCCCGCCGAGCCCCGTCGGCTCCTCGTCCCGGGGGAGGTCGACGAGGAGGTGCCCCGTCTCCCCGGGCCCTAGCCCCAGGAAGACGACCTCCTCGGCGGCAGCCAAGAGCTGGGGCGCGTCCGCCACGGTCGGGAGCACCGCCCGGCGGGGGGAGGCGTCGGTGACCAGGCTGCGGCTCCGCCAGACCGGGACGAGCCGGGTGGTGGGCCGCTCCCGGAGGCCGGCCTGGAAGGCCGGGTCGTCCCGGCGGAGGGCGGCCCGGTCGAAGCTTGGCGACATGGCCCCGGGTTAGCAGGTCGGCGCCCGGCGGACGGTACGGGGGGACCCTCCCGGGTCGCGGGACGCCCTGGACGGCGAACTAGGGCGTTCACCTCCCGTGAAAGGTGCGTTACTGTCGGCCGGCTTTGGAGGGTGAGATGGTTTCGACATATCGAGGATTCCTTGCCTATGCGGCGGCGCTGGCCGTCGCGCTGCTCGTCGCGGTCGGCTGCGGCGACGACGGCGGCACCGGCGGCGGCCTGGACGGCGGACCCCCGGAGACCTGCTCCGACGGGGTGCTGAGCGACGGAGAGACGGACGTCGACTGCGGCGGAGCCTGCGGAGGCTGCGCCGTACGAAAGGCGTGCGAGCTCGACGCCGACTGCGCCTCGTCCACCTGCCGCATCGGCACCTGCCGTGAAGCGGATACCTGCGATGACAGCGAGCTGACCGCCGGGGAGACGGACATCGACTGCGGCGGCCCGTCCTGCATGCCCTGCTCCCTCGGCGAGGGCTGCGTCGACAGCGAGGACTGCACCACCGGGAACTGCAACGAAGGGATGTGCATCGCGGAATGCGATGACGGCATCCAGAACGGCAGCGAGACCGGACTCGATTGCGGCGGCAGCTGCGGCGGCTGCCCGGACGACTCCGCCTGCGACATCCCCGGGGACTGCCTGTCCGGGCTGTGCGTCGACGACGTCTGCGTGCCCCCGTCCTGCATGGACCGCACCCAGAACGGTCAGGAGACGGATGTCGACTGCGGCGGAGACGAATGCGACCCCTGCCCCGGCGGCGGGGTCTGCGAAGACGACGACGACTGCGTCACCCGCACCTGCCAGATGGGCATGTGCGCGGCGGACACCTGCGTGAACGACAAGCTCGACCCGGGCGAGACGGACATCGACTGCGGCGGCGACGACTGCAACGGCTGCCTCCCCGGGGACGCCTGCGAAGACTCCGGCGACTGCATCGGCTCGGTCTGCCAGGAAGGCGTCTGCACCACCGCCAGCTCCTGCCTCGGGCTGCTGGAGGTCGACCCGGAGCTCCCGAGCGGCGTCTACACGCTGGACCGGGAGGGGGACAGCCCCGTCCAGGTCTACTGCGACATGGAGACGGACGGCGGCGGCTGGACCCTGGTCGGCTCGTCCACCGATAACCCCCCTGGGGACCTCGGGGAACGGTACTTCCCGGAGCTCGCCACCCTGGACCCGGATTTCTCCACCCGCGGGATCTGGGAGGGCCTGCGGGGCGCCACGGGGCGGCTCTCGGACCTCCGCTTCGCCTGCAACCGGCAGAAGTCCGCGACCGAATTCGACGTCGACCTGGCCTTCTACCAGAACGATTTCTACGATCGCATCACGGCGGAAGAGGTCGAGTCCGGGGTCTGCTTCAACGCCGGGGACGACCCGGGCTTCGTGCCCCCGCCCCCGGCCCGGCGGAACCTGTTGACGGGCGAGTTCCTTCGCTCGACCGACCCCTACGAACAGGGCGCCCTCCGGGGGGAGCGGACCTGCGACTCGAGCGGTGACTTCACCGTGGACTTCGACGACGGCGGCGTCGGCGGCGTCGTCGACGGGACCGACTGGGGTCAGGTCGACCGGAACAATCGCTGCGGAACCGTCGGCTTCGGTGGCGGCGAGTTCTTCGTCTTCTTCCGGGAGCAGCGGCCGAGCTGCACCAACGGGATCCAGGACGAAAACGAGACCGGCGTCGACTGCGGCGGCGAATGCGGCGGCTGCCCGAACGACGGCGAATGCGTCCTCGACGGCGACTGCCAGAGCTTCTTCTGCGAGCCGACCATCCTGACCTGCCTGGACACCTGCACGGACGGGGCCCGCCAGGCCGGGGAGTCGGACATCGACTGCGGCGGCGTCTGCGACGCGGCCTGCGACCCCCGGCAGACCTGCTACGCGTCCGAAGACTGCGTCGCGCCCCTGGGCTGCCTGGATGGGCTCTGCCTGGGCGAGCATTGCGACAACGCCCTGGTGGACGGCAGCGAATCCGACGTCGACTGCGGGGGGACCTGCCTCCTCTGCGGCCTGGACCAATCCTGCAACTCGTCGGAGGACTGCGGGATCGGCACCTGCAACGAGGACAACATCTGCTTCGCCCCCCTGGACTGCCAGGGCGTCCTCGACAGCACGCCGGGGGCCACCAGCGGCGTGTACACCATCCAGAACGGCGGCGAGCTCTTCGACGTCTACTGCGACATGGAAGCCGACGGCGGTGGCTGGACCCACGTGGGCTCGAACGGGATCCCGCTGACGGACCTCGGCGCGAGCTACTACTCGGACCTCGCCTCCGAGCTGTCGAGCGGATCCTTCTTCAACCGGGGGCTCTGGAACGGCTTCCGGGACCTCTACGAGGAGACCTCGGACATCCGGTTCACCTGCCGGCTGGACCGGACCGAAGATGCCTCCAACGAGGTCGACCTGTCCTTCTACAACGTCGATTGGTATCAGCGGATCACGGCCTCCTCGTCGGACTTCGGGACCTGCTTCTTCGCCGGCGGGGACGCCTTCGTGCGTCCCGCCCGCCGGGACAACATCGGCGCCGAGTTCCGCGCGGACGGGGACTCCTACAACACCGGCTCCTTCGAGGGCGAGGACTTCTGCACCGACACCAGCGACTTCGCGGTCGATTTCGACGACCGGGGCATCGACCGGTTCGGCGCCGGCAACCCGGCGGATGGCACGGACTGGGGCGAGGACAACGGGATCCATTCCTGTGGAACCTATGCGTCGGGATTCAGCAGCGGTCAGTGGAGCGTCTGGGTCCGCCCGGCCACCGACCCCGTCCCGACGGAGTAGCCGGTAGGCCCGGAGCGGCGGCGGGCTGTCCCGCCGCCGCCCCCCTCAAGGCCCGACGCACGGCGTCGGCGACGCACCTCATCAGGACGCGGGCGGTCTCCCCGGAGGCCGCCCGCGGCCGTTCGTGCCTCGCGCCGTGCCTGCTAAGCGTTCGGCATGCAGGCAGATCCCGCGGCGCGGCTCCGGGGAACCGGGGCGCCCTTTCCGGCGATGGTGGCGTTCCTCGGCCTGTCCCTGGCCGGGTGTGACGAAGAGGACGAGGCGGAGCAGGACCC
>DAPKRP010000158.1:0-6351 GCA_031800515.1 Polyangiaceae bacterium LLY-WYZ-14_1
CGCAGGCTGCGCTCGGCGACGGGGGCGAGGGGGCGGGGCTTGAACATGCCGGCGGCGACGCTTTCGCCGATGAGCGTGACGCTCGCCTCGAGCCCGCCGCTGCCCCCCGTCCCCAGGGTCGACAGGGTCGCCGCCATCTTCCGGAGGGCGAGGCTGAAGGTCGGGAGGCGCCATCGGGCGTCGACCCCCTGCTCTCCGAGGAGCGCTCGCTCCGGAGCCGGCTCGGCGGCGAAGTACAGGGCGATGGCCCGTTCCAGGCCGTCCCCTTCGACGTCCGCCAGGGGGTGGAGCTGCCCGTCCTCGCTGCGGTAGTGGACCTTCGCCCCCCGCACCCGAACCAGGGTGGCGGTCACCAGCGCCCCGACCAGGGCGATGGGCAGCAGCAGCACCGGGACCGGCAGCTCGACCAGGTGGACCAGGTGCTTCAGCTGGTGGAAGGCCTCATGGACGGCGAGCTCGAGGCTGAAGACCACCCCCCAGACCGCCACGCCGACGACGACCGCCTGGAGGACCTGGCGGCGTTCCCGGGCGTCGAAGTAGGTGTCGACGAAGCCCTGGGGCTTCCGGATCAGCCATTCGACGAGCCACTTCATTCCAGCCGGAGGAAGCGCGGATCATCGCTGCCATTCTCCCGGGTGTCGAAGACGTAGAGCTGCCCGTTCGACCGGTCGTAGGCCAGGCCGTAGTCCTGGTCGCCGGTGACCAGGATGCGGCCGAGGTAGGTCGGGTCGGCGCCCCCGGGATCCTTGACCACGTGGACGCCCTCCGGGCTCGACGCCTTGAAGTACAAATAGGTTGCGTCGGTGGTGGCGTCGATGGCGAGCCCGCTCCCGGCGCGAAAGCTGGTCGTGACCCTGACCCCGGGGGGGATCAGGCGCTCCGGGCTGCCCGTGATGGCCGACCGGGCCACCCGGAAGACGCCGTCGTCGTCGTCCGCCTCTCCGATGACGAAGACGTAGGTGTCGTCGGCGGCCAGGGCGACCACGTTTTCGAGGTTGGCGTTGACCTCGCCCGTCGTGGGCTCGCCGCCCTCGGCGGGCACGGTGTAGAAGGTCGGCGCGGTGGTCCCATCACCTCGGGTGACCAGGACGAAGTCGTCGCCGTCGAAGGTCCCGGCCCGGATGTCGTCGTTGGCGTACGACGGCATGGAATCCCAGGTCTCCGGGGTCCAGGGGTCGGCGGCCCCGTCCCACAACCGGTAGAGCCGGTTGGCGGTCGTCGCCGACGCGTCGTCGACGCTGAAGAGGGCGCCGTCGACGAAGAGACCGTCGAAGCCGATATTCGAGCTGTTGATGCCGTCCGTCGGCCCCCGGATGGTGGCGCGACCCCCGCTGAGGGGGGCTTCCATCAGGTCGCTTCCCCCGTAGGCCAGCCAGAGGGTGTCGTCCGACACGGCGAGCCAGCGGTCCGAGACCAGGTTGTCCTCGTCCCCGTCGTCCTCCAGGGGCCGGGAGATCTCGAGGTCCTCCGGGGGACCGCCGACCCCCGCATAGTCGACGTCGGTCACGTCGACGCTGGTGATCCCGGTCCCATTCGGGATGGCGATGCAGACCGTCTCGCCGATGGTACCGACCACCCCCTGGGCCACGGCGTCGCCGGCGTCGCCGCAGCCGAGCTCGGCCCCGGAGACCGGGTCGACGAGGGCATAGGCCCCGGTCCCGGCGGGGTCCACCACGGCCGCGTTCTGGGTGAGCTCGACCTCGAACCAGGTGAGGTTCCCGGAGCTGCCGGCGAGGCAGGCCGGCACCCCGTAGCGTTCCCCGGAGCCCAGGGTGACCGTGTTGTCCCCGGCGGAGAGGGCCGTCCCCCGACCGCAGGCCTCGCCGACGGCGACCGGGGCCAGCTCCTCGACCTCGACGTCGACGGCGGGCCAGTCGTCGGAGGTCGCCTCCGCCGCCACCCAGACGTAGAGGGTGCCCTGGTAGCCGACCAAGCCTTCGAACAGATGGCTCGCCACGCCGGCGTTGCAGAAGCGGGAGACCCGGGGGGTCGCCGTCGGGTCGCACGCGCTGGTCAGGATCTCCACGTTCAGGTCGCTCGCCGGGGGCCCGTCGACGGTGACCCGAAGGAGGGAATCCGCCGACGCCTTGTCGACCTCGATGACCGCATCGACCCCGTGGATGTCGCCGTAGGTGTCCTGGTCGTCGCAGGAGATGCTTCCCGGGCCGCCCCAGCTCGTGTCCATGTCGAAGGACACGATCTCGTCGGCGGGGATCTCCCAGCGGTCTACCCCCGCCCGGGGGGTCGAGTGGATGCTGCTCTCCGTCGTGTAGGGCGCCGCGCAGAGCTCGCCTTCCGGCGCCGCGGTGAGCTCTTCGAGCTCGACGTCGACCCCATCGAACTCGCCCTCGTCCCCGTCGGCGACGAAGACGTGATAGGTGCCCGGGCCGACGTCGAGGAACGTCTCCCAGGCGTCCCGAGCCCAGAGGCAGGCCAGCTGGTCCGGGGCGAACCGCTCCTCCGCCGGGGTGCAGCCCCCGGCGACGACCTCGACGTTGATGTTCTGACCGGCGGCCTTGCTGGTGGCGGCGACGCGGAGGAGGGCGCCGCCGTCGGAAAAGGACGCCGTCGTCTTCTCGTAGACGAAGACCGCGTCGGGCCCCGCCCCGGTCGGGTCGCAGCTCAGGGTGCCGCCGTCCTGGTCGACCAGGGCGTCCGCGGCGACGGAAAAGGAGGTGACGCCGTCCGCGGTGGTCCCGTCGACCACCCGGAGCGCCTCCGCGCAGTTCTCGCCGTTCGGCCCGCGGCTCGTGAAATCGAGCACGCCATCTCCGGTGGTGGGGTCCGTCGCCGGCAGGGGATTCCCCGCCGCGTCCCGAACGCCGGTGAGGTCGACGGAATAGGTGGTGGCGAACCCGAAGGTCGCCGGCACCGGCAGCCGCAGGATGACCCCGCCCGGCTCCCAGACGCCGGTGACCGGACCCGGGTCATCCCCTTCGTCGGCGGTGATGACGAATCCGGTGACCGAGGTGTCCATCGCCTCCGTGAAGGTCACGATGATCTGGGACAGGTCCAGGGCGACCCCGGTCTCTCCTTCCGACGGCATCGACGACGCCACCCCCGGCTGGAACATGTCCGGGCCGGTGGTGAAGTCGATCGCCCCATTCCCCCCGGCGGCGTCGTCGGCGACGTTGTTTCCCAGGTCGTCCTGGAACCCGGTCAGCAGGACCGACGCGTTGGTTTCATAGGGCAGCACGTCCTGGGGGAAGATGGTGGCGACGGTGTTGTCGGAGGCCGCGTCCCACTGGACGACCCCGTTGATGACCTCGCCGCCGCTGCGGATGGTGGTGAAGGTCACCAGGGGGTCCATCGGTTCGTCGAAGGTGACCGTGATGGACTCGAGGGTGTCCGGGTCGACGTCGACCTGGCCTTCCATCGGCATGGACGAGACGACCTGGGGCGGGTCCCGGTCGGGTCCGGTCCGGAAATCCAGGGCCCCGTCCCCGAGCTCCGGCGTGGGGTCCCAGGCGTTCCCCGCCAGGTCGGTGAAACCGTCGAAGGAAAGGCGGTAGGCGGTGTCGTAGTCGAGGCCGTCGACGGGGACGGTCAGCACCTGGGCGTCGTCGTCGAAGGACGGGGTGCCCGTGGTCGCCGCCCCGCCGGAGATCTCGACGGTGAAGCCGCTGGTCGTCATCGCCTCGTTGAAGGTGAGGGTCACGGCGCCGAGGTCCCGGTCCACCGTCGCCGCGCCTTCCTCCGGATCCGCGGTGGCGACGAAGGGGGGCACTTCGTCCAAGGTGGTGAAGGAAAAGGCGAACGGCTCGGCGAGGGCGTTACCCGCGACGTCGGTGAAGTCCGTCTCGACGGTGACGGCGATCTCCGTGTCCGGGGGGAACGCCCGGCTGATCGCGAAGGTCAGCTCGTCCCGGTCGATGTTCCAGGAGCCACCGGTGGCCTGCACCTCGGTGCCGTTGATGTTCGTCGTCCCACGGTCGATGTTCATCGCCTCGCTGAAGCGGATGACGATGGTGGGGGTGACGGCCACGTTGGTCTCCCCGTCCTCCGGCGTGGTGCCGACGACGCTGGGCGCCTCCCCATCGGTGGGCCGGCCGGCGTCCGGCATCGGCATCGGCCCTCCCCCATCGTCCCCGCAGCCGCCGAGGGCGACCGGGACGGTGAAGAGGGACAGACCGAGGACAAGACAGGGGAAGGGGAAACGCAGCAGCATCGATGGGCTCCGCACGGCGTCGCGTTGGCGACCCGCACCAAACCACGGCCCCCGGCCCCCCGGCAAGGGGATGGTCCGAGGGAGCCGGCCGGACCCCGCCCCGCCGGCGGCTCCGAAAACGACGACGCCCCCGGCCTGAACGTCAGACCGGGGGCGCGCCGTATCGGGGGTTCGATCCGCCTAGAAGACGGTGATGTTCAAGGTCTCGTTCCCCTCGCAGATCGCATTACCGGAGGCGTCGGTGACGCCGGTGGCATCGACGGTCACGCTGGTGACGTCGGTGCCCGCGGGGACCGTGCCCTCGAAGCGGCCGGCGAGCTCGCTGATCCAGAAGAAGTCGAAGTCCTCGCCGTCGACGCCGGCGACGGGGACCTCGAGCGTCGGGGTGGTGCCGCTGGCCATCCACTCGATGAAGTTCACCTGGACGGCGACTTCCTCGGCTTCGGAACCGCTGCCGTTCCGCCAGTTGCCGAAGCCGGTGACGAAGCCGGTGCCGGAGGTCATCGTCGGGCAGAGGCCGTCCCGCAGGGACAGGGGGTCCGAGAGGGGGCTTTCGATGCGCCCGGCCAGAGAGGTCACGGCGACCTCGAGGGTACCACCGTCGGCGAAGACGCTGCCTTCCGTCCGCAGGACGCTCGGGACGAAGAAGAACTCGTCGTAGGTGAAGCCGCCCGGGTTGGTCTGTTCCTCGGCGCGGACCCAGTCCGTCGTTTCATCCCCGACGACCCGGTTGTAGATGCGGTAGCCGTCGGCGCCCTGGGGCAGGGTGAAGCGGACGGTGAAGCCGGTGTCGCTCTGGTCGATCTGCTGGCCCGGGTCGGCGAGCCGAAGATCCGTCGGCGGTCCGATGTCGACGGCGTCGCTGTCGACGACGAAGGTGTAGCTTCGGTTCTCCGTGTCCCCGGTGGTGTAGGTGACGAAGAAGCTCAGCTGGTAGCTCGCGCCTTCCGTCATCGGCTCGACGGAGGTGACCCGGAGCAGGTGACCGTCGTCCTCGATGGTCGAGGTCGTCAACGCGTTGAAGTTGAACGGGGAGATCTGGCGAAGGGTGATCTCCCGATCCGCGGCGTTGGTCTCGAGGGGGGCGTTGAAGAAGACCTCGAGGTCATCCGTGGTCGACCGGACCGTGCCGCTCGCGTTGGTCCAGACCGGGTCCGGGTTTTCGAAGCGGCTCAGGGTCTCGTTCCAAACGGTGGTGCTGCCCGGGTTCATGAAGATGTTCCGGGTGCGGGCGCCGGTCTCCGGCACACCGTCCTCGTCCGCGTCGAAGGACGGGAAATAGAGACGAACGTTCGTGCTCGAGGGAAGTCCGGACACCTCGTAGGTACCGTTGGCCTCGGTGACGACCTCCGTGGGAAGGGACACGTCCCGGATGTTGCCGGCGTAGTACTCGATCCGGATGGGGAGTCCGGCGGCCGGCGAGGTCGGCCCGGCGGAACGGAGGATCCGCCCCTGGAGGGTGCCGTCCGTCGCGTAGAGGGTCAGGTCCCGGACGACCGCGGCGTTGAAGTCCCGCTCGAGGTCGGGGACGTCGGAAACGCCGAAGGTGGTGCGGACGGTGGCGAAGCCCTCGGCGGAGGCGTCGAGGGCCATCGTGCCGAAGCGCTGGACGGAAAAATCGTAGCGACCATCGACATCCGTCGTGGTCTGGCGATCACCGCCGGCCCCGGAGAGCCGCACGGTCGCGCCCTCGATGGGCTGGCCGAAGGCATCGGTCACGGAGCCGCTGACGCGGACGTTGAGAGCAGGGTCGCCGCAGGCAAGGACCGGCAGCGAGAGGAGGCAGAGGATCAGAGTTTTAAAATGCTGCATGGCGCCGCGAAGCATCGGCACCACCGCTGGGTCCATTGACCCACGGCCTTCCCAACCACGTCGGGTTTGCAGCGGGAAGGAAGGAAGTCGGTGGGCTGGCCTACCAAGAGCCGCGTACCCACGCCCGGAAACCGGAAGAGGCCGGTACTCCCGCTCACAGGGGGTCCCGGCAGTTCTCCGTCTCGCCGGATGGGAAGGTGCCGGTCTCGCCCTCGGAGTTGACCCCGAGAAGGGACGGGCTCGACGCGCCCGGCAGGGTCACGAGGAAGACGGTCGTCGCCTTCCCGGCGATGAGGGAGACGGCGGTATCCTGGTATCGGGCGATGTAGGGGCCGTCCCCCGTGCGCCGGATGCAGAGCTCGAGGTCGGTG
>DAPKRP010000159.1:0-1563 GCA_031800515.1 Polyangiaceae bacterium LLY-WYZ-14_1
GGGGCGACCGCCTCCCCCGGCCGAGCCCCGCCGCGGCCGGCCCGGAAGGAGGCGACGAGGCGGGCGTAGTCCTCGGACGCCTGGAGGAACCGGGGGCCCGGAGCAGCGACGAGGACCAGGTCGTAGACGCAGCCGTTCTTCTTCGCGACCAGCACGAGGAGCTCCCGGGGGACGCCATCGAGCTTCGCCGACAGGTGGGTGCGCAGGGCCTCCCGGCCGTCGAAGGGGATGGTGTCCCGGTCCCGCACCTCCCGTTCCGTGAAGCCCGCGAGCAGTTGCAGGGTCAGGGCCTGGAGGGGGATGTCCAGGTCCTGCTCGCAAGAGGCGTTGATCTGGAGCACCGCGTCGAGCTCCGGGTGGTGGTAGGCGAGATCCGGTTCTTCGCCGACGCGGATGGGACGCCAGCCGGCCGGGGGCGCTTCGACTCGGAAGCGGGCTTCCTCGTCTTCGTAGACCCCGTTCCGGTAGCTCGGCCCGCCGCAGGAAATGACGGCGAAGGCCAGGGCGAGGCCCGCCGCCGCCCGGTAGGCGCCTTTTCGACGGGAATCGCCCTGGGGAAGGCTGCCGCTCCCGTGCCCGTCGGGCGCGCCGGCGGCATGGGCTGCGCCCGCCTGGTGACGGGCCGTTGCGTCGGTGGTGGCGGCCGACCCGGCGGCGGCGTCGGCGGGCGCGCTGGCACGGTCGGCGGCCACGTTCCGGCGAAGGTAGACCGGCCCCCTGGGGGGCGCAACGGACGCGGCGCGCCCCCCGCTCCGCGCCCCGGCGCGACACGCGGGCCTCCCGCGGGCGCCGGCCCGGAACCAACCCGCGCCCTTTCCCCGCACCCTGCTAGGTTATGAGTAATGAGGCCCATGCCGCCGCCGGGGAACACGGCCCAGCCTCGGGGACGCCGCGCCCTCGAGCGCCTGCTCAAGGAGCACGCCGTCTCCCGAGAACAGTTCGAGGTCGCGATCAATCACGCCAAGCGCCTCGACGAGCACTGCATGGACGCGGTGATCGACACCGGTGCGATGGCCGAATCCGCCGCCCTCCGGCAGCTCGCCAGCATCTACAAGACGCGCTTCGTCAGCACGGAAAAGCTCGAAAAGGCCGGGGTCGACGGGGCGGTCCTCCGGATGCTTCCGAAGAAGGTCGCCCAGAAGCTCGGCGTCTTCCCGATCCTCTTCGACCCCCGGACCCAGGCGCTCAGCGTGGTCGCGCCGGACCTGGAAGAGCAGGAGCTCGAAAAGCAGGTCCAGATCGTCAGCGGCGCCCGGGAGGTGAAGGTCTACATCACCCGGCCGTCGGCGGTCCGGGCGGCGATCCGCAAGCACTACGACGGCGACACCAACGCCTTCAAGCTGGTGGGGGCTCGGGCCAAAGAGGCCAGCGCGGGCCCCGGGGGACGGGAGACCTCCATCGACATCGGCCTCGGCGGCGGCGATCCCGCCCCGGGGGGGATGCACGACACCAGCAGCTTCGATTACGGGGGACAGACCTTCGACTTCGGGGGGTTCGACGGTGGATTCGGCGGGGGCTTCGGGGGCTTCGGCGGCGGCCCCCCGAGCCCGGCGGCGGCTCCCC
>DAPKRP010000160.1:0-4303 GCA_031800515.1 Polyangiaceae bacterium LLY-WYZ-14_1
GACCGGTCCCGAGGGCGCGGCTCCGCATCGCGTCGACGAGGGGGCCGTGCCGGCGGAACAGGCGTCGCCGCCGCGGGCCCTTCGCCGCGCCGCCGGGCTCGTGCTCTTCGGCCTCGGGGTGGCGGGGCATGCGACGAGCTGGGTGCTCTGGGCGGAGCTGCGCAAGCGGGAGCGGGAGCTCGCCGGCCTGCCCCCCGGGCAGGCGGGCTTCCTCGACCAGCAGGACCGCTTCGATGCCCTCCGCTGGCCCACCGGCGCCCTGGGCGTCGGCAGCGGACTGCTCACCGCCGCGGCGATCCCCCTGCTGTTGCCCGAAAGCTCCGAGGACGGTGTGCCTTTCTGGAGCCTCGGCCTCGGTCTGGCCGGGTTGGTCGGGACGAGCGCCGGCGTGATGCTGCTGAGCGGACCGAGGGGGTGCGTTGACGCCGCCTGCACCCGTCGGAGCGCGACGCCCGCCCTCGGAGCCGTCCTCCTGGGCCATGGGCTGCCGCTCCTCTCCGTCCCCCTCACCCACCTGATCCGCCGGCAGGGCGCCCCCTTCGCCGATTCCCGGACCCCCGGGGACGAAGCGGGTAGGCTCTCGTCGCCGGTGGTGGAGGACGTGGGCATCCGGCCCCGTCCCGGGGGCGCGCTCCTGTCCGTGCGCGGCCGCCTGCCCTGAGCCGAGGGGCGGCGGGCCTGGACGCGCCGACGCCGCTGGCGAGCGTGTCCATCGCTGGAGCTCCGACGATGACCTCATCCCCCACCCCGGTCCGACTCGCCCTGCTGGCGCTCGCCGGCCTCTTGCTCCTGCCCGCCGCCCGGGCCGAGGCGGAGCGCGCCGCCTTCCTCGCCCCCGGCGGCGAGGAAAGCCTGCCGATCTATTACCGGGCCCTCGCCGTCCAGGCCGTCGCCCGGCAGCTCCGCTCGGAAGGGCTCGACCTGATCCCCCGGGGACGCCTTCGCCGACCGCTCCGCCGGGCGGGCCTCTTCGAGTGCGATCGGACGGATTGCGCCGACGAGGTCGCCACCGTCGTCGGCGTCGACTTCATCGTCTCCGTCTCCGTCTGGGCGATGGAAGGGACGGAAAGCGAGCCCGGGTCCGTCGCGGTCAGCCTGGTCGGTCAGGACGGCACCTCGTACTCGGGGACGGCACCCGTCGACGCCGCCGACGTGGAGACCGCCGCCCTCGCCGCCCTGGCCGAGGCGCGACGCAAGCAGTCCCTGGGACCGGGCCCCTGGCTCGTGGTCGAGGGGCGTCCGGAAGGGGCGATGGTGGTGGTGGACGGGACCCCCGTCGGGGTCCTGCCCTACCGAGGCGCCATCGCAGCGGGACGCCATCAGGTGCGGGTGCGCCTCCGGGGATTCCAGAGCATCGACCGGACCGTCGACGTGGGCGTCGAGCGCTCCCGGGAGCATCGTCTCGAGGTCTCCCTCCCCGAGGAGCGCCCGGGGAACGAGGTCGCCGGGGCCTCCGCCGGTCGAGGGGAGGGGCCACGCTCGGAAGGGACGGTCCCGACGGCGGCGAACGCGCTTCCGGCGGGCCTGGCGGTGTCCGACGGCAGCGTCCAGGGCCGGGATGAAGGCGGTCGCAGCACCTTCGACACGGTCGGTCCGGTCGTCCTCGGGGTCGGGGGGCTCGCCGCCATCGGCGTCGCCCTCTACGGCGCGCTCGCCCCGGATGACTGCACCCAGACCTCCCCCGTCGACGGCAGCTGCCTGGTGCGGGAGAACGTCCCGGACCCGACGGGGATCGCGATCTGGAGCGCCGCCGGTGGCGCAGCGGTGGTCGGCGCGCTGCTCTGGTTCGTCCTCTCCGGGGGTGATGGCGGCGGCGACGACGACGAATCAGAGGACGAGGCCGGCGCAGGGGTCGAGCTCCGGCTCTCCCCCCGGGACCTCGGTGTGACCGTCCGCTTCTAACCGTCGCCGTCCATCGGATCTACACTCGCCCCGTGAAGGTCGTCTGCCCCGCCTGCCGCGCCGACGTCCACCTCCCGGACGACCGAGCCACCCGGGACCTTCGCTGCCGTTCCTGCGGCGGCCGCCCAGAGCTGCTGGTCCCCGCCCGGGAGAGCCCCGCCGACGACCGCTCGGATCCCCGGATCGAAGAACGATGGGACGGGGCGGCGGTCGCCTTCGTCGTTCGCCCCCAGCGCTGGGCCGCCCTCCCCCTGGTCTTCTTCACCGTGGTCTGGAACGTGTTTCTGGTGGGTTGGTTCCGCCTGGCCTTCGATGCCCCGGGCCCTCTGGGGCTCGCCCTATGGGCGCCCCTGGTCCACCTGGCCATCGGAGCCGTGGTGGCCTACGAGGCGTTGCAGGGGCTCGTCGGGCGGGTGGTGCTCACCCTGGACCGTGCCCACCTCGGCGCCCGGCGGGAGCCCCTCCCGGGGCCGGGACGGGTGGCGATGGCGACGGCGGAGATCGAACGCTTCGACGCCGCGGTGCGCGCCGCGCCCGCCTGGGCCTGCCGCCCGGAGGCGGACCGGCGGCACGCGGTCCGCGTCGCCCGTCGAGATGGGGACATGCGCTGGCTGCCGGTATCGTTCTCCGACGAGGCCCAGGCGGTCAGGCTCGCCGCCCGGCTGGACGCCTCCCTACGGGCGCTTCGCACGCCCCGGGGCTATCGGGGCTGACGCCCATGAGCGCTGACTCCGATCCCCGCGACCGACTCGCCGCCCTGGACCGAGGCTTCCGGCGACGCTTTCTGGATTTCGCTTCTTTGACCGCCCAGCTCGAAGCCTGGGCCGCGGCCTTCCCGGACCTCGTCACCCTCGAGGCGATCGGTCACTCCCGGGAAGGGCGGCCCCTGTGGCTCCTGACCATCGACCGGGAGCCGGACCGGAGGCGCCCGGCGGTCTGGGTCGACGGGAACATGCACGCTTCGGAGCTCGCGGGGTCCTCCGTCGCCCTCGCGATCGCCGAGGACGTGCTCCGGCTGCACCTCGCTCCGGGGGACCCGACGGCGGGGGATGCACCTTCCGACGGAGACGACGACGACGGCGGAAAGGGCCCGGACGACCGAGCAGATGGCGCGGGCGATGCGCCGGAGGGGGCGGCCTCGGAGCATCCGCTCCCTCCGGAGCTCTTGGCGTTCCTTCGGGAGGTGCCGGTCCACGTGCTGCCGCGGATCTCGCCGGATGGGGCCGAGCGGGTGCTGGCGGAAGGCCCCTTCGTCCGGAGCGTCCCGGACGATCCCCAGGATCGGCCGACCCAGGAGCGACCCCGGTGGGTGCCCGGAGACCTCGACGGCGATGGGCTCGCCCTGCTGATGCGGGTCGAGGACCCCACCGGCGAGTACGTGGAGGCGCCGGAGCGCCCCGGGCTGCTGGTTCCCCGCCGCCTCGGGGACCCCGGTCCGACCTACAAGGTCTATGGGGAGGGGCACATCGACGGCTTCGATGGACGCCGGGTCCCGGACCCGAGCTTCCTCGACGCCGGCCAGCCGGACCTGAATCGAAACTTTCCCTTTCGGTGGGCCCCGGAGCCCGCCCAGGCGGGGGCGGGGAGCCACCCGACGAGCCGACCGGAATCCCGAGCGGTGGTGGAGTGGGCGTCCGCCCACCCGAACCTCTTCGTCTGGATGAACCTCCACACCTTCGGCGGCGTGTTCATCCGACCCCTCGGGGATGCCCGAGACACGGCGATGGATCCGGAGGACCTCGCCATCTGGCGGGAGCTCGGCGCCGAGGCGGAGGCGATCACGGGCTATCCGATGGTCAGCGGCTTCGAGGAGTTCACCTACGTTCCGGAGACGCCGATCCACGGCACCCTGACCGAATGGGCCTGGGGGCACCGCGGCTGCTTCGCCTTCGTCTGCGAGCTCTGGGACCTCTTCCGCCAGGTGGGCCTCGAGGAGAAGCGACGCTTCGTCGACCACTACTCGGAGCTCACCCGGGAAGACATGCTCCGCATCGCCGCCTGGGACGAAGCGCACAACGAGGGCCGCTTGCTCCGCCCCTGGCGGGTCGTCGACCACCCCCAGCTCGGTCGGGTGGAGGTCGGCGGCCTCGATCCCCGGGTCGGGCTTTGGAATCCACCCCCGGACGCCCTGCCGGGGATCTGCCGGGGACTCTCCCGGTTTTTCCTGCGCCTCGCCGCCCGGCTCCCCCGGGTCCAGGCCTTCGCCACCGCCGAGACGGTGGCCGAGGGGGTCTTCCGGATCCGCGTCGAGGTCGAGAACACGGGCTACTTCTCGACCCGCGGCCCGGCGGCGGCGAAGGACCTGCCCCACGTCGAGCCCCTCCGGCTAACCGCGACTCCCCGGGACGGCGCCGAGCTGGTGGACCCCTCGGAGGGCCGGCAGGAGCTCGGGCACCTGGAC
>DAPKRP010000161.1:0-4260 GCA_031800515.1 Polyangiaceae bacterium LLY-WYZ-14_1
ACCACCCCGAGACCCGAGCGCGCGCTGGCGAGGGGCGGCGTCCGGGTCCGGACCGCGTCGAGGAACGCCTCGCACTCCCGGCGCAGGGGCTCCGCCAGGCGGAGCGCGGGCACGGTGATGTCCCCGGTTCGGATGCGGACCCCCTCCGCGTAGCTCAGGGTGGCCGGCGGCGGCTCCACGCCCTTGTCGAAGAGCTGCAGCTTCTGGTCGGCGCTGGCATCGTCGAAGACCGCCATCTTTCGCGACCCGACGACGGTCAGGCGCCGTTGCTTGTAGGGGTCGAGCCAGCTCACGTGGCAGTGGGCGAGGCGCCCACCGGGATAGTGCAGCGTGGCGAAGACGACGTCTTCGACCCCCTCCTGCAGGAAGACCGCCCCCTGGGCGGCGACGGACTCCGGCTCGGCATCGAACAGATAGTTGGCCAGAGAGACATCGTGGGGCGCGAGCGACCACCAGGCGTTTTCGTCCTTTCGCACGACGCCGAGGTTGGTCCGCTGGGTGTGGAGGTAGAGGGGGTCGCCGAGGTCGCCGCCGGCGACGAGCTCCCGGAGTCGCTCGACGGCTCCGTGGTAGAGCAGCAGGTGGCCGACCATGGCGATGCGGCCGAGGGCCTCGGCCCGCTCGCAGAGGGACTCGCCCTCCCGGGGGTCCAAGGTCAGGGGTTTCTCGACCAGGACGTCCTTCCCCGCCTCGATCGCGCGGCGGGCGACCTCGTAATGGGCGGGGGCGTCCGTAGCGACGACGACGGCGTGCACCTCCCCGTCGGCGAGCACCCCGTCGAGGTCTTCCGTGACCGAGACCTCCGGGTGATTCCGGGAGACCTGGCTACGGACCTCCGCCGACCGGTCGCAGACCCAGCGCAGCCGGGCCCCGGCGAGCCCGGCGAAGTTCCGGACGTGGTTCTTTCCCCAGCCCCCGGCGCCGACGACGGCGACGCCGACCGGGCCGTCCGGGTCGGGGGCATCGCGATGGGCGGCCGCTGCGGGTCGATGGTCAGGCACCGTTCGAGTCCCTTTCGACGAGGAGCGCCAACCCTTGACCCACCCCGATGCACAGGGTGGCGAGCCCCCGCCGGGCGTCCCGGAGGCGCATACCGTGAACCAACGTGCCCAGGATGCGCGCACCGCTGCAGCCGATGGGATGGCCGAGGGCGATGGCGCCCCCGTGGACGTTGGTCTTCTCCTCGTCGAGGCCGAGCTCCCGGATCGAGGCGAGGGCTTGGCTCGCGAAGGCCTCGTTCAGCTCGACCAGGTCGAGGTCGGATGCCTTCCAGCCGGCCCGGTGGAGCGCCTTTCGGGTCGACGGAACCGGCCCGATGCCCATCAGGTTCGGCTCCACGCCGGCCACCCCGCTCGCCACGATGCGGGCCATCGGGGTGATGCCCCGCTCCCGCGCCCAGCGGGCCGAGGCGAGGAGCAGGGCCGCCGCCCCATCGTTGAGGGGGGACGCGTTCCCCGCGGTGACCGTGCCCTCGGGTCGGAAGACCGGCCTCAGCTTCGCCAGGACCTCCGGGGAGCTGTCGGGCCGGATCCCTTCGTCTTCGGCGACCAACCGCTCCACGTCCCGCTTCGATGCCGGCGGCACCGTCACCGGCAGGACCTCGGCTCCGAAGGAGCCGGCCTCCCAGGCCGCCGCGGCCCGGCGATGGCTTCTGGCGGCGAAGGCATCCTGGTCCTGGCGGCTCACGCCGTACCGGTCGGCGACGTTCTCCGCGGTCTCTCCCATCGAGAGCAGGGGAAAGCGGGCTTCGAGGGCGGGGTTCGGATAGCGCCAGCCCAGGCTGGTATCCCAGAGGGAAGGCGGTCTCTTGGGAAAGGCCTCCTCCCCCTTCGGCATCGAATAGGGGGCCCGGGTCATCGATTCAACGCCGCCGGCGACCACGACCTCGGCCTCCCCGAGGCGGATCGTTCGAGCCGCCTGGATCACCGCTTCGAGCCCGGAGCCGCAGAGGCGATTGACCGTGACCCCGGGGACCTCGTCCGGCAGCCCGGCCAGGAGCAACGCCATGCGGGCGACGTTCCGATTGTCCTCCTTCGCCTGGTTGGTCGCGCCGAGCACGACCTCGTCCACCGCATCGTCGGCTGCTTCGTTCCGGGCGAGCACCCCCCGGATCACGTGGGCGGCGAGGTCGTCCGGACGGACCCGGGCCAGCGCTCCCCGGTGACGGCCGATCGGGGTGCGGACCGCATCGATGATGACGGCGTCTTCCATGGTCTCCTCCTTCGTCGCGGCAGGACCGCGTTCCCTCCGCTGGGGCAGAGGACCTAACGGCGGGCGCGCTCGGCGCGAACATCCTCGGCGGTCGCCTCGACCCGACTCCGCAGCTCGTCGACCCGACCGTCCAGCCGGCGGAGCTCCCCGGCTTCCCGCTCGAGATGATGGTCGAGCTCGGCGAAATTTCCTTCCAGCTTCTGACGGAGCTCCCGGATGTAGGCGGCGAGCTGCCCCTGAACCCGGCCGGTCAGATCCTCCCTGCCCCGGGCCACCTCCTGGTCGAAGTCCCGTAGCAGCCGGCTGCGGCGGAGCCGGGTGGCGACCCCGGCGAAGGCGAGCCCCAGCGTGGTGAGGATACCGCCGGTCACGTCGAAGACCGCCCCCTGGGTCAACGCGGTGAGCGCCACCCCGAGCGCCGCGAGCCCACCCCCGGCGGCGAGGTCCGGGGAAAAGGGGACGTGCTCCGGGAACAGCTTGCTTTCGAGGTAGTGGGCGTCCTTCTTGAGCAACGCCGAGAGCCGGTCCCGGAGCTGCATGAGGATCGCTTCCCGCTTTTCCGTGATGGACCCGAAGAGCTCGTCGCTCTTCCGCACCCTCACCCGTTCCCGCTGGAGCTTCGCCTCGACCCGGGCGTCGAGCTCGCTCGCCATCTGGTGCACGCTGCCGGCGAGGTCGTCCACCCCCCCTTCGAGCTTCTCTCCCAGACGCCCGGCGAGCTCCCCTTCGAGCTCCGTCGCCAAGCGGCTCAGCCAGGCGGCGACGGTGCTCTCCCGGCTGAACATGGCGAGGACGGTCCGCCGGGTCAGGGCGAAGAAGCCGAGGCCGTGCTGGATCTTGGCCCGGGTGGCTTGGGTCGCTCGGTCGTACTCGGCGGCGAGGGCCTCGGTCAGGAGGTCGACCTGCCGGAGGGAGCGGCCCTCTTGATCGTCCAGGCTGGCCGTCGCCTCCGAGCGGAAGGCCCGGTCTTCGGCCAGCTGCTCCCGCCGGTCGTCGACGGCCCGGGCGATTCGGTCGACCACGTTGACCGCCGTCTCGAGGGCGTTCTCGAGCTTGAGCACCGGCGCCCTTCCCCCGGTGATGTGCTCTTGGATGTAGCTCCGGAGGTCGCCGAAGCCGCTGTCCTCCGGCGCCCTGCCGGCGAGCTCGTCCTTGGCGCTGACGGCGAAGACCACCGGGTCCTCGATCCCCCGCTGCCTGGCGTAGTCGGCGACCCCTTCCCGATTGACCGAGAGCTCTTCGTCGCTGAGCAGATCGACCTGCTGGAGCACGAAGACGACCTTCTTCCGCCAATCCGCGTGGATGTACCCGAAGAAGTCCCAGGCGCTTTTTCGGTAGGGATTTTTACCCTCGAAGACGAAGACGACGAGGTCGCTCCCGGGCACGAAGCGCTCCGTGATCTCCTGGTGGTGCTCGAGGACCGTATTGGTCCCCGGCGTATCCACGATGGAGATCTCCTTCAGGATGGGCGCCGGGAACAGCACCTTTCGAAGGTGGGGATTGATCTCGACGGTCTCGTGGGCTTCGCCGAAGACGACCTGGGTGATCCGATCCGTCTTCGGCGCCGGCGCGGTCTCCGCGATCTCCTGGTCCTGGCTGCCGAGTAGGGCGTTCACGAAGGCGCTTTTTCCCGCTTTGACCTCGCCGACGATGACGAACAGGAATGGCTCGGCGAGCCGGCTCCGAAGGTCGCTGACGGTGTCTGCGAGCTCCGCGCTCCCCGTATCCCCGGCGAGACCCTGGAGGTCCCGAACCAGGTCGTCCACCACCGTACGGAGGGCGCGGACCTTGGGGTCGAGGAGAGCGGCGTCGTCCTTCATGGGCTTCGCGGAGGGGGGCGGCGTCATCGCCCGGGCGGCGTCGGAGGGCATCGACATCGCCGTAGGCCCCGGGTCCTAGCCGACATCCCCCCCCTCCCGCCAGCAACCGACGTCCGAGACCCCGCCGGGCCAGCCACCGCCGGCCGACCTCCGGGCCGCCCCGATGCCCGGCGGGCTCGCTCAACGGGGGGGTCGATCGAGCATGTCCCGAACGTGGGCGAGCAAGGTC
>DAPKRP010000162.1:0-6535 GCA_031800515.1 Polyangiaceae bacterium LLY-WYZ-14_1
CGAGCCGGACCCCCAGGGTGTGAAGGAGCGCCAGGTCTTCCGTGAGGGAGCGAAAGCCCGGGCTCGATACCGCCTGACCGTCCAGGGCGACGACGAAGGTCCGTCCCCGGTGCGCGTGGAGGTAGGGCGCGGCGGAGCGGAACCAGGCGACGAACCGGGCGCGCTCCCCCGCCTCGGACGCAGGGGGCGGCGTCGTCGACGACGTCGACGACGACTTCTTGCGGGGGGAGGGCATCGCCTGCCGACGGGCCCGGGGCATGATGACTAGGCCTCGCTTCCGCCGTCGACGCAGCTCTCCTGGATGAGCCCCCGGAGCATGCGGATGGTGGGCTCGACGGAGCCCAGGGGCAGGTACTCGTCGGGCTGGTGAGCCACGTCGATGCTCCCGAGCCCGCAGATCACCGTGTCCATCCCGAGGCCGGCGAAGAAGGGTGCCTCCGTGCCGAAGCCGACCCGGCTCGCGGCGTGCCCCGTCAGCCGCTCGACGGCGCGCAGGAGGGGGAGGTCCGGGGCCGCGGAGAAGGCATCGACCCCCTCGAAGACGGAGGCGAAGTCGACGGTGAGCCCCGGGTCGCCATGCCCGGCGAGGGCCTCCTGGGCCCGCTCCTGCACCCGGCGGCGCGCCTCCTGCACCGAGAGACCCGGCACCAGGCGGACGTCGACGTCGAGAACGCAGCGTCCGCAGATGCGGTTCGCCGCGTCTCCGCCTTCGATCCGGCCGAGGTTCAGGGTCGGGTGAGGGACCTCGAAGGTGTCGTCCCGGTGGGCGGCGGTGAGCTCCTTCCGTAGGGAGAGCAGTCCCGCGATGACGGCGTGCATGCCCTCGAGGGCGTTGGCCCCGAGGGCGGGGTTCGACGAGTGGCCGGAGCGGCCGCTCACCCGGATCGACTCCATCAGGATGCCCTTGTGGGCCCGGACGGGGCGAAGGTCCGTGGGCTCGCCGACCACCGCGCGGCGCGCCCGGGGGCGCCCTGCCTCCTGAAGCAGGCGGGCACCGGCCATCGTCGTCTCTTCGTCCGCCGTGCCGAGGACGATCACCGGTTCCCGCAGGTCCTGGGCCCGGAAGGCGCTCGCCGCTTCGAGGGCGAGGGCCAGGAAGGACTTCATGTCCGTCGCCCCGAGCCCATAGAGCCGGCCGTCCCGTTCCGTCGCCACGAAGGGATCGACCTGCCAGAGACCCTCGTCGAAGGGCACCGTGTCCGTGTGCCCGGCCAGGACGAGCCCGCCGGGACCCTGACCGAGGGTGGCGAGAAGGTTCGCCTTGCGACCGCCGCTGCCGGGGAGCTCGAGCACCTCGACGGCGAAGCCGAGGCCCTCCGCCCAGGTCGCCAGGGCGTCGACGACGGGCCGATTGGGCCGGTCGAGCTCAGGCCGGCTGCTGCTGACGGAGGGAAGCCCGATCAGCGTGTCGAGCATCTCTCGGACGGAAGGCAGACGGCGCCCCCCCGCGGTCGGGGAGGCGCCGGTCGCCGACGGGGCGGGCGGTCCCTCCGGGCGCGTCATGGAAGGGCCATAGCAGGGTTCCCGATCAGTAGCCCAGAGCCTCCATCGCCTCGTCGTTCATCTCGAGGGCGGCGCCCCGGCTCGCCGCCGCCCCGGCCCCCGCCGCGGACCGGGCCCGGCCGGCGTTCGAGCGCATCCGCTGGGATCGGCGTCGGAGCTCGTCCCGCTGGGGCGAGGCGGGGGCAGCGGCCGCGGCCTCTTCGAGGAGGATGGCGGCCCGGGCGAGGTCCCGTTCTGCGCGCTGCCCATCGCCGACGTTCAGGGCCTGGACCGCGGCGAGCTGCGCCTGGCTCGCCTCGTGGTGGGCCACCATCGCGACCACCCGGGGAGCGAGGCTCCGCCGCGCCAACGCGCCGTCCGGGGTGACGCCATAGGCGAGCCTCCGGGTCTGCCGCTGGCGTCCGCCGACGCCATCCGGCCGTCGATATTCGAGGCGCGCTTCGGCGAGGGGGCGGTCGCCGGGGCGCGAGGTGTCCACCTGGGCGCGGAAGAGGACCTCGCGCTCCTGCCCGGCGTGGAGGCTGCCCATCGGGGCGACGATGCGGCCGCCCTCGAGGCGGGCTCCGGGGGAGTCGACCCCGAGGAAACGGACGCCGGGCGCCGGCAGGATGACGACCACGGCGTCGTTCGCCACCGTCTGGGCCAGGAGCTCGAGCTCCCGTTCGAGGATGGACGCCATCTGAGCGGGCTCGGCGAGGTGGTAGAGACGGCCCGCGCTCCGGACGGCCAGGGCACCCAGGGTCGACTCGTCATAGCCGAGCCCGACCCCGATCGCGGTGACCTGGGTGCCGTGCTCCGTGCCGGCGGCGGCGAGGTTGCCGAGGGACCCCGGGTCCGACGGGCCGACGTTCGCCTGCCCATCGCTCAGGACGAAGACCCGACGCAGGCTGTGGCCCGAGGGCGCGGACTGCATGTGGGCCATGCCAGCGGCCAGGCCGCCGTAGAGGTTCGTGCTCCCGCTGGCCTGCAGGTAGGGCAGCCGACGCATCAACCCCGGGATGGTCTCGGGACCGACGACCGTCGGCGCCGCCACCTGCTCGACCCCGGTCGCGAAGGCGTAGATGGAGACCTGGTCCCCCGGTCGGAGGGATTCGAGGAGACTCGCCGCCGCCATGCGGGCGTGGGCGATCTTCTCGCCGCTCATCGAGCCGGAGGTATCGATGACCAGGCTGACCGCCATCGGGGGACGTGCTCCGGCACGGCCCGGGGTTTCCTCCGGCGCCGTCACCCAGACGCCGACGTGGGTCGCGCCGTCGGCGCCGACGGCGAGCTGCCGCTGTTTCGGCGCGCCATCGACCCACGCGTCCCCGCCGGTGGGCGATACCGCCGTCGTCATGGTGGTGGTGGTCGTCGTCGAGGTCGCCGCCCCCGTCGCGCCGGCACCGTTCGGGTCGCCGTAGCCGGGGTCACCGCCTGCGCCGGGCTGGGCCCGGGCCACGCCCCCCGCCGGATTGACCGCGCACCCGGCCAGGATCCCCACGCATACTCCCATCGCCATCGCTGTTGCTCGCATCGTCGTCGGCTCCTTTCCGATTCCTTCGACGGGCGAGGAGCGGCGAGGATCTGCCGCGCCGAAAAAAAAAGCGCCCCGGCGGGAGGAGCCCAGAGGCTGCGGGAAGCCCCGAAGGACCCGACTGCTATGCTGGCGCCCCATGCCCATGGACGACCCGAGGCTACAGATCCCCCGCATCGTCGAATCGACCCACCGCGGCGAGTGGAATCTGGACATCTATTCCCGGCTGCTGAAGGACCGCATCGTCTTCCTCGGCACGCCGGTGGTGGACGTGATCGCGAACATGATCATCGCCCAGCTGCTGTATCTGGAGAGCGAGGACCCGGATAAGGAGATCCTGCTCTACATCAACAGCCCTGGGGGGGTCGTGTCGGCGGGTATGGGTATCTACGACACGATGCAGTACGTCCGCTGCCCGGTCGCCACGGTCTGCCTCGGCCAGGCGGCGTCCATCGCCGCCGTGCTCCTCGCCGGCGGCGCGAAGGGCCATCGAAACGCCCTCCCCCACAGCCGCGTGATGATCCACCAGCCCATGGGCGGCTTTCAGGGGCAGGCGACGGACATCGAGATCCACGCCCGGGAAACCCTCCACATCCGGAAGCGGATCAACGAGATCCTCGCCTACCACACGGGCAAAACGGAAGAACAGGTCAAGAACGATACGGAGCGGGACCGCTTCATGACCGCGCCGGAGGCGAAGGAATACGGGATCCTCGACGACGTGATCACCCCCCGGAAGCAGCCGGCGAAGGCGATCACCGCGAACGACTGACCGACCCGCCGCCGCCCGCCTCTCCGCATCCGTCCCCTTCGAACGCCGCCTTCCCCGATGGCCGAACAGCGATCCCTCGTCGACCCGGTGGAGGTCACCCTCGTCCGCCACGCGGAGACCACCTCGAACCGGGACGGGATCTGGCAGGGCCAGGGCGACGCCGGCCTGAGCGACACGGGGGAAGGCCAGGCCGAGGCCCTCGGCGAGCGGCTCCGAGCCCTGTCCTTCGACCGGATGCTCTGCTCGGACCTGGTTCGGACGGAGACCACCCTCCGCCTGGCGCTACCGGGTAGTCGCCCGGAGCCCTCGCCGCGCTGGCGGGAGATCGACGTCGGCCGCTGGGAGGGGCTCAGCCGGGCGGAGGTAGCCTCCCGGTACGCGGACGAGATCGCCGCCCTCAAGCGGGGCGAGCCCGTGCCCGTGGGCGGCGGTGAGAGCTGGCGGGACCTGGAATCCCGGGTCGACGCGGCGCTTCGGGAGCTCCTGGACGGGCTCGAAGGCGGCGCCCGGGTGCTGGTGATGACCCACGGCGGGGTGATCCACGCGCTGGTCAGCGGGCTCTTCGGCCTGCGCGGCCTGCCGCCTCCCCGGCCCATCGGCCGGGTGATGAACACGGCGGTGACCGTGCTCCGCTTCGACGCCGCCTCTTCCCTCGCCGACGACGGGCTACCGAGCCGGGTGGAGGTGGACCGCTACAACGATGCCGGACACCTCCCGAACGCCTCGGAGGCGATCCGAGAGCACCTCGGCCGGGGGGAAGCGGTGGTTCGGCTGGACGCGGACGAGGCGATCGAAACGGATGACGCGACCGCGCCGGACCTCGACGCCGGGACCGCGGGCGCCGGTCTCCCGGGCCCCGGGGACCCCCGCCTCGCCTGGCTCGACGCGCTGGCGGCGACGCGGCCGGCGCCGACCTCCCCCGACCCGCAGGCAGAGGTCGTCCCACGGCATCGGGCGGCGGCCCGGCGGATCGCCGACCTGGCCCACGCCACCATCGGTGCGCCCTCCCGGGTCGTGCTCACGCCCCTCGCCCGGGGACGGGGCAGCCATTTTCTCCTGGGCCAACGGACGACCCTCGCCGACTACGGCCTCGATCCCTGAATCGGGTTCACGCGGCGGGCAGCGGCAGGGGGTAGCCGGGTCAGTCGTCGCCGGCGGCCGGGCGCACGGACGTCGGGGTCGAGGCCCCCCCGCCCGTCTCCGGGTCGTCGCCGGGGGGCACGGACGGGCGGCCCGCGCTTCCCGACGACCCCTTCTTCGAGCCGAAGGCGATCGACTCGAGCCGCGCGAGGTCCCGCACTTCGATGAGGTCGGGACTGACCTTGAGCGCCCCCTGCCGTTCCAGAAAGGCGAGCCCCCGGCTGATCTCTTCCCGGACCGTACCGAGGCGTCCGGCCACGGTTTCCGTGGTCAGATCCCGAACCAGGTGGGTGGTGTCCTCGCCCCGGCTCTCCCGGGCCGAGACCAAACCGAAGAGAAACGAGGCGAGCCGGGCGGGCACCGTTCGCAGGGACAGGTCGCTGATGAGGGCGAGATTGCGGTCCGTCCGCCGCGCCCGGAGGTCGAGCATCGTGCGGAGGACGATCGGCCGTCGCTCGCCGATCATCGTGATCGCTTCGTTCGGCAGCAGAATGGCGCTGGCGGCGCGCATCGCGATGGCGCTGGCGGGATAGGCGCCACCATCGAAGCGCAGCCCTTCGACGATCGTGCGCCCCGGGCGGCACAGGTAGAGGATCTGTTCCCGGCCGTCTTTCCCGCTCCGGGTGAGCTTGACCTCCCCGGTCCGGACCACGAAGAGCCCCTCGGCGGGCTGACCTTCGGAGAACAGGGGGGCGCCGCGGGCGGCTTTCCGAACCTCGGCGGCGTCGGCCAGCAGCTTCAGGTCCGCGGCGGGCAGGTCCTTCAGCAGGGTGGCGTCCCGGAGCAGCTCGTCAGCGGAACGGGGGGCGATGGCCATCGGAAGACGAACCGTACCACCGGCGAGGTGTGTCGGGCATACTGCGGCGTTCTGTGACGGAACCGAACGGCGCGGGAACGACCGGGGAAGGCCCGGAAAGCCGCCGCCCGAGCGCGCGTCCGAGCCGCGTCGACTCGCTGGCGGGGCGCCATTCGAGCGCCCGGCGCGCCTTCCTAGCCCTGGGCTGGGGGTCCGAGACCTGGGTCGCCGATCTCGAGGCAAACCGCCCCTTTCGGGTGGGCTCCGCCCCCGAAAGCGACCTCGTGCTACCGCCGGCGGGGACCGGCCGGGCCGAGCCCCTTCTGTTCTCCTTCGACGGGGAGCAGGTCCATCTCGACCCGGGCGGCGGCATCGTCTTCCTGAACGGCAAGCGCCACGAGGGGGAGGCCTCCCTCCGCCTCGGAGACGAGGTCGTCGTCGGGCCCCTCCAGGCCGTGGTCGGCATCAGCATGGGGCCCGACGCGACGAGCCGGCGGGTGCTGACGCATCACGAGTTCCGGGAGCGGGTCTGGGAGGAGGTGGCCCGGGCCGCCCGAAGCCGCCGCCGCACCAGCCTGGTGATGCTGCGGGCGCGGCCCGGCGATGGCCGGGCCCTGGCAGCTCGGGCCCTCGAGACCTTCCGAGCCGGCGACGTCGTCGGGAACTACGCGGAGGACGAGCTCGAGCTACTGCTCCCGGACACGCCGGGACCCGCCGCCCGGCTGGTCGTCGACCGCCTCCTCGAAGGGGTCGGGGCCGAGCCTCGGGGGGTCGGGGTCGCCGTGTTCCCCGAGGACGGGGACGGCCCCGA
>DAPKRP010000163.1:0-1575 GCA_031800515.1 Polyangiaceae bacterium LLY-WYZ-14_1
AAGGCCCCCCCGGGCGGGTCGAAGGTCCCCCTCCCACCTCCCTTCCTCGACGGGATCCCCGCCCCACGGATCCGCCCCGAGAGCAGCGGAACCGGGCAGAAGCGGCGGCAACGGAGACCCCCGGCGACCCGGCCGTCGACCCTCGGTTCCCCGACGGGCTCGGGGCGACTCGGCCGGATCCACCGCCCTCCCCGACGGACATCGTCCGGGAGTGGTGATCAGAGCCCGGAGCGCAGACGCTCCGCGAGCTCTCGATGGGAGGTGTCGGCGGGGAGCCGATGCCAACGACCGGGGTCACCGACCGCGGCGAGGACGGCGGCTTCCACGTCCGCGCTGGCCCCCCAGAGGACCACGTCCGCTTGCGGGGGGAGCAGGTAGCTGACCTGGGCGGCGGCCAGGGGGTCCACCGCGGGCACGCAGCAATCGAGCACCAGCACGAGGCGACGTCCCCCGAAGGTCTCGAGCCCGGCCATCCACTCGAACATGTCCGCCACGGGACGCACGTCGGCGACCTCCCGAAGCATCTGACCGACGAGCCCGACCCCCGCCCGATCCAGGGTCGCCACGAGCACCGCCGGCCGCCCCGCCTCGACGAGGGGCGGGGGAGATGGCGCCTCGGGAAGGGGGAGGTCGAGCTCGCGCGAGTCGTCCCCCGCGTCGAGGTCCAGCTCGAGGTCGACCTCCTCTTCGACGCGGGCCGGCCCCGGGAGCCGATCGCCCGGGAGTCCGGAGGCGGACCCTTCGCCGGTCGGGGCTGGCGGAAGGGACGTGGAGGGCGGCGATGGCTCTTCCGGCACGCCGTGGAAGCCGCTCGCCACCTCGACCACCGGCCCGAGGCCTTCCACCACCATGTCCGCCAGGTCGTCTCCGAGCGCCCGGGCGACGGACCGGCGCAGGGGGCCGTTGACGAACGCGGCGGCTTCCGCGGGGGATTCCGGCACCCGGGGCAGACCGGCGGCCTGTACGGCGTTCGCGACGAGGCGGTCCGCCAGCTCCGGGGCCGCCACCGTCGCCACGGCTTCGGCGACGGCGCGCCCCATCATGCCTCGCTCGGCGGGGTGCTGCATCGGCATCCGAGAAGAACCTCCAGAGCGGAACACTATATAGGTAAATTTCCGCGAATCCACTACTTTGGAATCGGCTGTGCGGCGTGCCCGGTCAGCGGCGGTCCTGGTACCTCTGTCTCGTGAACCGGCCCCCACCGCATCCCCGCGTGTCGACGGAGCCCCCGACGGGCCGCCGGCTCGGTCTGCGGAGCGCCACGGCGCTGGTGGTCGCCAGCATGGTCGGGACGGGGGTCTTCACCACGACGGGCTACCTGATCCGGGACCTCGGCAGCGCCAGCGCCGTGCTCGCGGTCTGGGGGGTGAGCGGGCTGCTGGCGGGGTTCGGCGCCCAGGCCTACGCCGAGCTCGTCGTCGCCTTTCCCCGGAACGGCGGTGAATACCAGCTGCTGCGGGAACTCTACCACCCGGCGGTGGGCTTCACCGCCGGTGCTGTCGGATTCCTGGCCGGGTTCGCCGCCCCCATCGCCGCCACCGCCCTCCTGTTCGAGGCCTACCTCGGCGGTCTCCT
>DAPKRP010000164.1:0-3516 GCA_031800515.1 Polyangiaceae bacterium LLY-WYZ-14_1
GGGTCGTCGGTGGGGCGGGCGTCGTCCGTGCCGCCGGGGGCGCGGGGGCGCACCCGTACGTCGAGGGCGACGGCGGCGAGCTCCCGACCCCGGGCGAAGACCGGCCGTTCCAGCAGGGACTCGACCTCCGCCGCCAGATCCGGAGCGGACGTGCAGGCGTTCAGGGGCCCGAGGACCCAGCTCGCCCGGGCCCGGACCGGCGCGACGGCGAGGCCCTGGCGGGGCGGCGCCCTCACGCCGTCGACGCCTTCTTCGCCGCGGTGGTCCGCGGAAGGGACCGCCGCGGTCTCCTGGGCCTGCCCGGGGGTGGGCAGCATCCACGGACCGCCGCAGGCCACCGCAAGGGCGATGCCCGACCAGAGGGGGGGCGGCGAGGAGGAGGACGACGGACGCACGGGGGCGGCTCGGACGGACGTCGACGGGATCGCGAGCGAGGCGCGGCGGCCCGACCGACCCCGCCGGGCAGTGCTTCAGCCTACCCGCATCGGCCGCGGCCCGCACGATTTGCCGGAGTCGTCGAGGGTTGAGCAGGTCGTTAGCCCGACGCGTGAACGAGCCCCGGGGGAGGAGCCGGTGTCGGATCGACGGAGCCGGGTGGCGGCTGGCCGGGGCGGACCCGCCCGTCGGCGGCCGAGGGCGCCCGGTGGTGGTGCATAAGGGACGGAGGCCGACGACGGCCCGACGGCGTTGCGGACCGCCGCTGGGTCGCCGCCGGCCCCGTCGAGCCGGCTCGGGTCGAAACCCGGTCCCTGCCCGGGCCGCCGAAGCGACCCGGGACCTCCAAGTCAAGCGAAGTGTGGTGCGGTGTGTGGAGAGTGAGGTTGCACCAGCGAGGGGGTTGGTTGGCTTTGGAGTGGAGGTCCCCCTCTACCCAGCTAGTGCCCTGGTGGGACCGGATCTTCCGACGCCCCCGCGGAAAATCAGCCGCCGCCGACTCGGCGCGGAACGCGCCGGAAACGTTGCGGAAACCGAGGGCCGGGGGCTAGCCGAGGTCGCCGAGAAGGGGGGCCGTGTCGAAAAACGACCAGTCGGGTTGGTCCCGCTTCGCCCGCTCGAGGTCCCATTCGTCCCGGAACAGGACGACGATCCGACCGTCCGTATCGAGCACCCCGAGGGGCAGATATGCCCGGGTCACGTCTTCGACCGCCGCCGGGCCTTTGACCCAGCGGGCGACCTCGTAGGGCATCGGCTCGAGGGTCACCTTCGCCCCGTACTCCTGTTCCAGGCGGTAGGTCAGCACCTCGAACTGGAGCCGTCCGACCACGCCGACGATGGGGTCCTTCTCCCGGCCGGGCTCGGTGAAGAGCTGCACCGTCCCCTCCTCCGAGAGCTCCTGGGTGCCCTTCTGGAACTGCTTCCGCTTCATCGGGTCGAGCAGCACCAGGCGGGCGAAGTGCTCCGGGGAGAACCGCGGGACCTCGTCGAAGTGGAGCGTCCCCCCCGTCGACAACGTGTCGCCGATCCGGAAGAGCCCCGGGTCGTAGAGCCCGACGATGTCCCCCGCGTGGGCCTCCCGGACCGCCTCCCGCTCCTGGGCGAAAAACTGCTCGGCGTGATTCAGGCGGATCTCCTTGCCGAGCCGGTCGTGGTGGACCCGCATCCCGCCGGCGAAGCTGCCGCTGACGATGCGGATGAAGGCGATCCGATCCCGATGGGAGGGGTCCATGTTCGCCTGGACCTTGAAGACGAAGGCGCTGAAGCGGTCCTCTTCCGGGCCCACCGGGCCGTCGGTGGATCGCCGGGGGGTCGGCGTCGGACAAAGATGGCGGAAGCGCTGGAGGAAGGGCTCGATGCCGAAGCTGGTCAGGGCGCTGCCGAAGAAGACGGGGGTGACCTCGCCCCCGAGGAACCGGTCGAGGTCGAAGGCTTCCCCGGCGCCGTCGAGGAGCTCGACCTCGTCCCGAAGGGTCGAGACGGCGTCCTTGCCGAGCACGTCGTCCAGGGTGTCGTCCCCCAGACCGGAGACCTCCACCCGGACCGGCCGCTCGTTGCCTCTGGACCGTTCGAACTTGAGCACCGAGGCGCTTCGCCGATCGTAGACGCCCTGGAAGAGGTCGCCGCTGCCGACGGGCCAGGTGAAGGGGACCGTGTGCAGCCCCAGCACGTCCTCGACCTCGCTCATCAGCTCGAAGGCGTCCCGGGCGGGCCGGTCGAGCTTGTTGACGAAGGTGACGATCGGCGTCCCCCGCTGGCGGCAGACGTGGAAGAGCTTCCGGGTCTGGGCCTCGACCCCCTTGGCCGCGTCGATGAGCATGATCGCGCAGTCGGCGGCGGTCAGGGTCCGGTAGGTGTCCTCGCTGAAGTCCTCGTGCCCTGGGGTGTCGAGCAGGTTGTAGCGGATGCCGTCGTGGTCGAACTGCATGACCGACGACGTGACCGAGATGCCGCGCTTCTTCTCGATCTCCATCCAGTCGCTGGTCGCCGCCCGCTTCGCCTTCCGGGACTTGACCGTCCCCGCCAGGTGGATCGCCCCGCCGTAGAGCAGCAGCTTCTCCGTCAGCGTCGTCTTCCCGGCGTCCGGGTGGGAGATGATGGCGAAGGTGCGCCGCTTCTCGACTTCCTTCTGGGCGAGGTCCTTCGGGGTCGACATGGCCAGCCAGCCCCCCGGGGGGAAAAGGTCCCAGGGACGCCGGACGCCGCAAGGTGTCCACCCCGACCGCCCCTGTCCAGGACTCCGGCCCCCGCGGGCCCCAAGGCGAAAATCTCCTCGCTAGTACCCCTGCCCGGAAGTTCCCTTAAACCGACGAGGACCGGGCGCCGCTCGCAAGGCGCGGCGACGAGGAAGGGCTGAACGCCCTTTCGAGGAGGCGCAACGCCGCGAGCGGCGTTTGGGACCGGCGCAAACCCGGTTCGAACTTCCGGGCAGGGGTATTAGGGGAGCGCAACGGGCTGGCTAGCGTTCGTGGTCAAGCTGGGACCAATAGCCGCTCCGAGCGACCTCCACTCCGAGGCGAAATGCCGCATACTCAACTACAAGCGCGGTAACGAGAAACTCGGCGAAAATAATCCAAGCGACAGAAGAGTTCTCTCCAGACCTTATCAAAGCCAGCTGACTGGCTGCCACAATGATCAAGAGTTTGCCGATGATGAAGAAGACGACCCACCAAATGACAATGCTTCTTCTTGACTTGTGCATCACGGACTTGTGCCCAGTTAGCCTGAAAGGAGGAGTGGCAAGAGGCCAATCCAGTTGAGCAGTTAGTTTCTCATAAGGCGACGTTACGCTAACCATCCGGCGTGTCAAGGCGGGGTCACAAGTCTGGGCGTCTATCTGATAGGACAGCCGGAGGAGATGCCTCCATTTGGCCGCTCTTTGGCCGCCGCCCGTAAGTAAACACTTTACTAAGGCTCATGGATGCAGGGCCGGGCGGTGGGGCGGAGGGGGGCCTTGACCTTCGGTCTCTGGGGGCGACGTCGCTGTCGATGACGGGCAGCGAACAGGCGTTGGGACGGTCAGGAGCCACCGGAGGTTCTCCCGGGAACCAGGGTCTCGGGCGGGGCTGGAACCGGTGGAAG
>DAPKRP010000165.1:0-3400 GCA_031800515.1 Polyangiaceae bacterium LLY-WYZ-14_1
CCCCCCGGGCGATCGCCAGGCAGAGGAGGTCCCCGGAGGGCACGACGGCGACGTCTTCCGGGCCCTGGGCGTGGAAGAGCCGGCTCTTCGCCGCCCCGTAGGCGGCGAAGCTCGAGTAGCGGTCGAGATGGTCCTCGGAGAGGTTCAGCAGGGCGGCGACGGCGGGGCGGAAGGCGTCGACCCGCTCGAGCTGGAAGGACGACGCCTCGACGACGACGAGGCCGTCGGGGCGGTTCCCGGGGTGGTCCACGGCGTCGACGAGGGGAACGCCGAGGTTGCCCCCGACGAAGACCGGACGACCGGCGGCCCGCGCCGCCTCCCCGACCAGGCTGGTGACCGTGCTCTTGCCATTGGTCCCGGTGATGGCGACGACGGGGGCCAAGAGATATCGGCTGGCGAGCTCGAGCTCGGACCAGACCGGGACCCCGTGGCTCGAAGCCCGTTCCACCTCGGCGAGGGGGGGCACCCCCGGGGAGACCACGACCAGGTCGGCTCCCTGGAAGACCGACTCCGGGTGGCCCCCGAGGCGAAGCTCGGCACCCCGGGCCTCGAGCTCGGAGCGCGTCGCCTCCGGCAGCTCCGCCTCGGTCCGGCGGTCGTTGCCCACGACCCGCGCGCCCCGGGCGGCGAGGAATCGAGCCGCGGCGAGGCCGCTCACCCCGAGGCCCACGACGACCGCCCGGGCCCCGGCGAGCTCCGGTGGCGGGGTCGCGGCGAGGGCCGGCGCGGTGCCGGGGTCGCGACGGGGGATGGTCAGAGGGGACGGCATGAGGGAGGTCGCGAAGGGGAGAGGCTCAACGAAGCTTCAGCGTCGCCAAGCTGGCGAGGGCCAACATGATCGAGATGATCCAGAAGCGGACGATGACCCGAGGCTCGGGCCAGCCCTTCTTTTCAAAATGGTGGTGGATGGGCGCCATCAAAAAAACACGTCTTCCGGTGAGCTTGAAGCTCGTGACCTGGACGATCACGCTGACCGCTTCGACGACGAAAATGCCCCCCAACATCAGGGACAGAAGCTCGTTTTTGGTCAGGACGGCGATCGCCCCGAGGGCGCCGCCCAGGGCCAGGGAGCCGACGTCTCCCATGAACACCTGGGCCGGATAGGTATTGTACCAGAGAAACCCAAAACCCGCCCCGACGACGGCACCGCAGAAAACGGCGATCTCCCCGGCGGATTCGATGGACGGGATGCCGAGATAGACGGCGATGTCGCGACCGAAGAAGGTGACCCCGGCCAGGTAGGCCAGGATCGCGTAGGTCCCCGCGCTGATCATCACCGGGCCGATGGCCAGACCGTCGAGGCCGTCCGTCAGATTGACGGCGTTCGAGGTCCCGACGATGACGGTGGCGGCGAACAGAACGTAGAGGATCGCCGGGAGCTCGATGGGAAAACGGGCGAAGTGGACGAAGGGGACGGAGAGCCGATTCCGGATCTCCAACCAGTCCGGGGGCAGCCCGGCGTCGCCGAACCAGAGATAGCCGCAGACCAGGGCGGCGATCCCGTACTGGAGCAGGAGCTTGCCCCGGGCGGGGAGCCCACCGCTCGAGCGCCGTCGGATCTTGGCGGCGTCGTCGATGTAACCGATCCCGCCATAGAGGGCGGTCACGGCGGCGACCAGCCAGACGAGAGGGCTCGAGGGGTCCGCCCACAGCAGGGTCGACGAGATGACCGCGAGGAGGATCAGGGAGCCGCCCATGGTCGGCGTGCCCGCTTTGGACAGGTGGGTCTCCGGGCCGTCCTTCCGAATCACTTGACCGATCTGGCGCCGCTGGAGCTTCCGGATGAACCAGGGGTAGATGGCGAAGCTGACCAGCAGGGCGGTCAGAGTCGCCGCCAGCACCCGGAAAGGCACATAGCGAAGGACGTTCAGGAAGGACAGGTGCTCGAGCTCGCTGAGGGGATAGAGGAAGAAGTAGATCATCGATCCGCCTCCTCCCCGTCTCCGTCCCTCTCGGAACGCGCGGTCTCGGGGTGCCCTGCCTCCCCGGGGGGCGGCCGCCGGCGGAGGCCGATGGCCGCTTCTTCCCGGTCGTCGAAGGGGCGACGCTCGGTCCCGACGATCTGGTAGGGCTCGTGTCCCTTGCCGGCGAGGAGGACGACGTCCCCGGAGGCGGCGGCGGCGACGGCCTGCGCGATGGCCAGACGACGGTCCCGGATGCGGACGAAGGCGCCCGGTGGCCAGGGCCCGTGGGCGGCCGGCGGGTCCTCGATCCCGCCGGCGAGGGGGCGCCCGCCGGCCCCCCGGGCACCTTCCTCGATGGCGGCGAGAATCGCGTCCGGGTCTTCGGTCCGCGGGTTGTCGCTGGTGAGGACCGACAGGTCGGCCCGGCGAACGGCGGCTTCACCCATGAGCGCGCGCTTTCCCGCGTCCCGGTCGCCCCCGCAACCGAACACCACGACGAGGCGACCCGGGGTGAGCGGCCGCAGGGCGTCGAGGGTGCGGCCGAGGGCCGCCGGGGTGTGGGCGTAGTCGACGAAGACCGCGACCTCGTCGCTCCCCTCGGCGGTCCGCACCCGCTCGAGCCGACCCGGGGCGGGGGGCACCTCGGCCAGCGCAGCGGCAGCGGCCCGCGGCTCCACCCCGAGGGCCAGGAGGCAGCCGAGGGCGACGGCCAGGTTCTCGAGGTTGTGAAGGCCGACGAGGGGGCTCGCGACCGCCAACGTGTCCCGGCCGCCGGCGCCGGCCTGGGCCGCCCCCCGGAGGCGTACCTCGGCCGCGACCCCGTCCCGGTCTGCCCTCGGCGCGGTCAGCAGGAGCTCTGCCTCCGCCGCCGTCGTCCCCGTTCCCGTCGGGGCGACCCGGAGCACCCGGGAGCCTTCGGGAAGGGACCTCGCGAGATCGGCGCCCACCGGGTCGTCGACGTTGATCACCGCCCAGCTCGGGGCGAGATCACGAAAGAGCCTTCCCTTCGCCGCGACGTAGGCGTCGAGGCTGCCGTGAAAGTCGAGGTGGTCCCGGCTGAGATTGGTGAAGGCGGCGACGGCGAAGCGGACCCCGTCCGGCCGATGGAGGGCCAGGCCGATGCTGGAGGCCTCGAAGACGAGATGGCTGCCCTGGGCATCCACCGCGCGCCGGGCGAAGCGCGCCAGGTCATCCGCCTCCGGCGTGGTGAGCCCGGCCGCCGTCGGCTCCCCGTCGGGCCCACGGGAGAGCACGGTGCCGACCAGGGCGGGGCGGGCGCCGAGGCGCCGGAGGGCCCCGTCGATGAGCCAGGTGGTCGTCGTCTTGCCGTTGGTCCCGGTGACGCCGACCGCCCGGAGGTAGGTCGTCGGGTTGCCGTAGACCGCCTCGGCGACCGGACCGAGAGCGCGGCGCACGTCCGGGACCACCAGGGTGGGCGCTCCCGACTCCGCCCGGAGGGGCCGCTCGGCGAGAAAGCCGGCCGCCCCCCGAGCCAG
>DAPKRP010000166.1:0-5148 GCA_031800515.1 Polyangiaceae bacterium LLY-WYZ-14_1
ATCGGCGACACCCCCCGGGACGTCGCCGCCGCTCGGGCGATCGGCGCTGATTGCCTAGGGGTCGGCACCGGCGGTCACCTCCCCGACGACCTGATCCGCCTGGGAGCGGTGCACGCCGTCCCGGATCTCACGGCGCCGGAGGTCGTCGACCGCTGGCTGCTGGGCGGGGTCGGCCGGTGAGCCTGTCCGGCTGGCAGCCGCTCGACGTCGTCGCGCTGCTCGCCCTGACCCTCGGGGCGCTGGCGCTCCTGACCTGGCTCCACCTGATCTTCTGGCGCCGCCGTCTCTCCGTCGAGATGGCCTACGACGAGCACCTCCGCCTGCCCACGGCGGATGGCTCGGCCATCGAGATCCGACGCATCCGGCCGTCCAAGGGCACGGATCGCGTCGACGCCTCCGGTCCCGTCGACGCCCGGGACGCTGCCCCGGCGCCGCCGGTGCTGCTCATCCACGGGCTCGCGGCGAACCACCGAAACCTCGACGTCCACCCGGACCATTCCCTGGCCCGCCACCTCGCCGTCGACGGTGGGCGGGACGTCTTCCTGGTGACCCTGAGGGCGGGGCGGACCGGCCTTCGTCTCGGGGAACGCCTGGACTTCTCGTCGATGGTCGCCCACGACCTGCCGCTCGCCGTCGAGACGGTGCTCCACCGGAGCGGGACTCGCACACTCGATCTGGTCGGCTTCTCCATGGGCGGGATGCTCATCCTCGCTGGACTGGGGCGGACGGTGCCAGCGCCCCGGGTGCGGCGCGCGGTGCTGATCGGAGCGCCCGGGCTCGTCGGCACCTCGGTGCGGTGGCTCGACCGGCTCGCCCCCCCCTGGTTCCCTGGCCGGCTTCCCTTTCGCCTCTATGCGCAACTCTGGGCGTTCTTGGTGGGGCGGGTGCGGACGCCGTTCCACCGCCTGCTCTACGACCCGCGCCAGGCGATGCCCGGACTGGTCGAGGTCACCATGATGGATGCCCTCGCCGACCTCCCGGGCGCGCTCTACGCCGAGCTCGCCCGGATGGCGAAGCGGGGCGGCGAGCTCCGGGTCGGTGGGGAACCGGTCCTGCCCGGGCTCGCCGGGGTGACCGTGCCCGCCCTGTTCGTCGCGGGGGACGCCGATCATCTAGCCCCCCCGGAAGCGGTGCGCGCCGGCTTCGACGCCTGGGGCGCGGACCAGCCCGCCGTGGCCTCGAACGGCCACGAGGGGGACGCCCGCGGCGGCGTCGAAAAGCGCTTCGTCGTGCTGGGCTCCGACGAGACCGGCCACTACGGACACGGCGACCTCGTCATCGGTCGCTCCCTGGAAGCCGATCTCTTCGCCCCCGTCGCCGACTTCCTGTCGATCAGGAGGCCGTTCCGGTCACTCGACGGCGCAGGGCGCGGAGGGCCTTCCGGGAGTTCCGCACGTTCTCCGTCGTGAGGAGGGACGAGGGCAGCGGCATGTCGAGGTCGATGAGGAGATGGAACTCGACGAGGGACTGCTGCCCATCGTCGACCGGGCTCACCCGAAAGCGGGCGACGAAGGTCGATATGTTTCCTTCCACCAGACGGCCTTCGATGATCCGGGTGTCCCCTTCCGGTCGACGCTCGTAGAGGCGCATCTGGGCCCAGAGGGTGATGGTGCCCCGGGCGACCAACGCTTCCAGGTAGACCATGGCGTTGTTGCCCCGCTGGGAGAGCACCCGGGACTCCTGGAAGGTGGGCAAGAACTGATCGTAGTGCCCGTAGTCGGTGATCGTCGTCATCACCCGGTCGACGGGGGCGGGGATCACGGCGAAGGCGCGGCCCATCTTGACGGACCGGCCGGCATCGACGGGGCCATGCTCGATCTCGGTCCCGATGCGGGCGGCGATCTCGTCCGGGCTCTCGCCGTCGGCCCCGTCCGCGAGGGCGGGTCGGGCAATCAGGGAGGTCGCCAGAGCGAGCAGGACGGTGGCTGCCAGGGTGCCGATCCCGGCGACCCCCGGTTTCCCCGAGGGCCGGTGGTGAGGGGTTTCCTCCATCGTTCCCTGACTCATCCGCATCCCTTCCCGCCCGCTGGCCGGGCATCGTCATTCTGCTCGTTCCGACGGCGTCGGGCCAATCCACATTCAGACCATACCGACCGAGGGGCCTACCGCGTCGGGCGGCTCCGGTCCGCGAACCAGGGCCGCATCGCCTCCATCCGGGCGCGCTGACCCTCCGGGGCCCGGCGCTCGCAGGTCGCGGCCTCCGCCGTCCCCGGCGGGGCCGCCCAGCGCCGTTCGATGCAATCGTTGGGGTTGTAGGCCATCTCGAGGCCCTCGGCGCGATCGACCACGTCGGCGAGGGTCAGGGTGCGCGTGGTGCCGTCGCTGGCCAGGTAGTCGATGGTCCGCGCCTCGAGGAGCCCTCGAAGCCGGGAGGCCAGCCGCCGAGCCGCGGCGTCCGCCCGGTCCGGCGGCAGCCCGAAGCGCTCCGGCAGGGCCCGAAGGCGATCCGGGAAGCCGGCGACGGCGTCCAGGGCGATCAGAAGCCGCATGTCCCGGCTCGGGGTGGAGTAATCCTCCCAGGGCCCCGAGGTCAGAAAGATCCCCGCTCCCTCCGGCATCTCGATCGGCGCGTAGCCTCGGGCGGCCATGAAGCGCTCGCCGTTGTCGACGCTGACCACGCGCCGGGCGACCTGCTCGGCGAAGGCGTCCACCAGGGCGGCGAGCTGGGCGTCCGGGTCGAGGGGACGCGGGCTCACCAGCGCCTCCATCGCCGCGTAGAAGCCGTCCCGGCCGACGCCATACTGCTCTCGGCTCAGGGGGTGGATGACGGGCCCGCCGACCCCGGCGGCGAGGGTGCGGTTGTCGACCGCCGCCACCCGGTCCTCCCGGTGGTCGTGGACCACCGGTCGCCAAGCGTGAAAGCCCGCCCCCACCCGATCCGTCTCCGGCGAAAAGAGGAAGGAGCCTCGCCAGAAGCAGCGCCGACCGACCGTGCCATCGAGCTGGACGTCCGCTCCAAGGAGAACGCCGGCGCCCCGAGTCCCCTGGGGGATCCACTGGGCCAGGACCAAGAGGTGGCCGTAGGGGTCGGCGAAGACGGTCCCCGGGGGGAGATGGGCCCGGCGGAGGGGGACGGGATAGACGTCCGTGTCCTCGTCCTCCGGGACCGTGCGGGCGCTCGCCGAGTGGACGGAGCTCTTGACGTCCCGCTTCAGGAAGATCGCCGCGCTCGACACCTCGTCTTTGCCGCGGCGGTCGGCGAGGTTGCTCTGGAGGTCCCCGCAGCGGGGAGGCCGTCCCCGCCGCCCCCGGGTGCAGCGTCGGTAGCCGAAGGGCAGCCGAAGCTTCCAGGCGAAGTAGCCCCGGAGGTAATAAGGCAGATCGGCGCAGTCCGGCACGAGCCCGAGGTCCGATTCCTCCCGCTGGGAGAGGTGGTCGTGGAGCAGGTTGCGGGCCGGCTCATCGAGCAGCGCCTGGAGGCTCGGCCAGGTGCGGTCGAGGTCGTCCCCGGCCTCCGGTCGGAAGGCGAACAAACGCTCGACGAAGATCGCAAAGAGGTTTTCCGTGTCCCGCTCCCAGCGCCAGCGGGGCGTCCAGACGGCGCGGGTAGCGTTCTGCAGCACCTCGTCGGGCCGCGGCCGGCGGAGCAGCACCCGCACCCGCTTGCAGGCCAGCACCCGGTCTCCTTCGCCGACCACCGCGGTCCACACCCCCGAGCGGGGGGATGGGACGGCCACCTCGAGCCCGAAGGGTGGGCCCCCGAAGCGGCGCAGGGGGCCGGCGTCCACCCGCTGACCGTCCGGGTCGTAGACGGCGAAGGCCACCGGGCCCGGGTCTTCCGTCAGGGCGGCGACCAGGCCCAGGGGCTGCTCCGGGTTCGCCATCGCCGGGGTCGAGAAGATGCGGGCATCCAGGCTGTCCCGGCAGCTGTCCCGTCCCTGCCCGTCGTCCGGAACGGCCGGGGGCATCACGGGCCGGGGCTCGGCGACGCCGGCGAGCTCCGGCCCCGGCGGCCCGCCGAGCACCGCGATCCGGGTCAGCCGCTCGAGAAAAGCGCCGCGCTCCGTCTCCGCGCCGAGAGACAGGGAGGTCACCGCGACCCGGTCGATCCGACGCAGGGTCTCCCCGCGGCCTCCGGGACAGGGCTCGGCGTACTCGCTCAGGCTGTGGAGCGCCATCGGCGTGCCATCCTCGGCGCGGCCCAGGTAGAGCAGGATGTGGCCGGGCATCTGGGCGAGGACGACGCCCCGGTCCGCCGCCGCCTCGAGCAGGAGCAGCTTGTCCCGGGGCCCGAGCTCGGGGTCCGAGAGGTCGATGGTGAAGCTCCCCGCCAGGGCCTGGCGGGCGCTGTGCCGTGGCAGCCCGACGCCGAAGCGATCGAAGACGTCCATCAGGAATCGGGAGCAATCCCGATGGCCCCCTCGGCCCCCCCAGCCGTAGGGCTCCCCGAGGTAGGCGAAGGCCGCCTCGAGCACCGCCCGACGGGTCAGGGGGGCCTCGGGGGGGAGCGGAGTGGCGGCCTCTTCCGCGGCTTCCGGGGGGAGCGCGGGTCCGAGTGGCGCATCCGGCGGCAGGTAGCCGAGGGCGTAGCGCGTCCGGGCGAGGCGCATCCCGTCGCTCCCCGGAGCGAGTCCGAGGACCTGTACCGGCTCCCCCTTGCGCACCGCGCTGCAGGCGTTCCGATCGAAGGCGGGGTCCAGCCCTGGGGGCTTGAGCAGGGTGTCCGGGAAGGGACCGCAGCGGAGGGAGACGGTGGCCTCGGCCCGGTGCATCGTCGGCGCGAGGGGCTCTGGGAGGACCTGCCCGGGGGCGAGGGCGGCACGCAGCCCTTCCGCCCCCGGCGGCCCCTCCGCCGGGACCACCTCCCCCGCCTCGAGGGCGGCGCGTAGATGATCCAAGCGGTCCCGCACCTCGACCTCGAGGAGGGTCGGCTGGAGATCCACCCGGAGGTCCAGCTGTCCGAGGGGGCGGCCGTCGAAGGCGGGTGCGCTCGCGAGGGCCCGGCGATGGCGATGAAGGGCGTCCCGGTCGAGGAGGACGGCATCCGGGTCCCGCTCCGCCGCCTGGAGCCGGTCGATCCAGTAGGCCACCGATTCCTGCTCCGGTCGGACGTCCGGGGCCCGCGCCGGAGCCGGAAGGCTCGCCGGGCAGTGGCCATCCCCCCGGCCCGGAGCCGCCGCGGTCTCCGGTCCCCTCGGGCGCCGGGGG
>DAPKRP010000167.1:0-2977 GCA_031800515.1 Polyangiaceae bacterium LLY-WYZ-14_1
GGACGCACCAGGCGCGCCGCTTCGACTTTGCTATGGTCGCGCGCCCATGCGCATGGAGGAGCCGATCCGCGCGGACGACGTGTCCCGGGCGTCCGCGGAGGCGGAGGCCCATGCCCGGGCGGGTGCCCTCTCCGCCCTCGCCGACGACGTCTTGTTCCGCCAGGCGGAAGGGCGTCGGCTCCTCGGGGGGGCCGACTGGGTGCGGCGCCGGGCCGATGCCCACGGCGTCCTGCCGGAGGACGCGGAGACCGCCTTCGGCAACCTCCTGGACATCCTCGAGCGAGGTCCCCGGGACCCCCGGGAGCATGGCCTGGTGGCGGCCTTCGCGGTCCGGGGATTCGCCGGACGCCTTCGGGAGGCTCCCCCGGAGGAACGGCCGGAGCTCGCCCGCCGCTTCGTCCGCCACGCCGACTGGCTCGAGCTCGCCACCTCCTACCGGGTCTATCCCTTCGTCCACGGCCGCCTCGGGAGCGAGGGACGCCTCCTCCTCCGGGACGCCCTGGTCGACGCGGTCTCTGCCGATGCCGACTCCCGGGACGCCGGCGACCCGGGGGTCCGCGCCCGGAACGCCGCTCGATTGACCGTCCTCGAGGACTTCCCGGGGGCGGAGGCGACCCTTCGGCGACTGGCCGACGAGCTCACGGATGCGCCGATCCAGACCCTCGCCGCCAGTCTGGTCCAGGGGGAGCCCCTGCTGCCCCGGGGGGAGCTCGGCCCCCGCATCGAAGGCCGCCGGGGCCCGGCGCCTCGGCCGCCCCTCCGCAACACCCTGCGGCTGCTCTTCGGGGTGGCGGCGATCCAATGGCTCGGAAGGCTCCTCGGTCGGCTGGTCGCCCTGGAACGCCCGGTGGTGGTGGTGCTGACCCCGACGGTGCTCCGCATCCAGGCGGAGACCCGGTTACTGGGCCGTCGGGTCCGGGAGGACGCCTGGTCCGTGCCCCTCGCCGGGGTGCTGGGTGCGGTGCGCCACGCGCGCTGGCCCGCGGTGCACCTGCTGGTCGGGGCGGTGGCCCTGGCCGCGGGGGTCTTCGCCGGCGGCCTCTTCGCCCTGGACGCCGCCCGGACCGGCGAGACCTATCTGCTCTTCGCCGCCGCCGGCATCCTCCTGGTCGGCGCCGGTCTCGACCTCGGGCTCGACGTCCTGCTCGCCGGACGCCGGGCCCGGGTCGCCTTCGAGCTCGACCTCGGCAGCGCCGGGCGCCTCTCCCTGACCCACGTCGACCTCGAGGCGGCGGATCATTTTCTCGACGCCCTCGAGGTGACCAGCCGGGCGGCCCGATGAGCCCGGGAGAAGGACCGTC
Organism: Polyangiaceae bacterium LLY-WYZ-14_1; assembly: GCA_031800515.1. Lineage (GTDB taxonomy): Bacteria > Myxococcota_A > Polyangia > Polyangiales > DAPKRP01 > DAPKRP01. Next base: position 1,302 of record DAPKRP010000167.1, read on the forward strand.
CAGCGACGGCCCCGGGGGCCCCGTCGGCCTGCCGGAGCCGGGGTCCCTCGTCGCCCAGCGATTCCGCATCCGTCGGGCGATCGCCCAGGGGGCGATGGGCGCGGTCTACGAGGCCCAGGACGAAGACGAAGGGGGCCGTGCCGTCGCCCTGAAGGTGCTCCTACCGAGCCTCGGCCAGGACGACGCGGTGCGCCGGCGCTTTCGCCGGGAGGCGAGCATCCTGGCGAGCGTCGACCATCCGGTGATCGTTCGCGTGGTCGGCCACGGCGTCGACGACGGCGGCGCCGGCGGCGAGCCCGGGGCGGGGAGGCCCTGGCTGGCGATGGAGCGGGTGCCCGGCACCACCCTCGCGGATCGGATCCGCCGACCGGGGCCCCCCCTGTCCCCGGAGGAGCTGGCGCCCCTGCTCGAGGCGCTCGGGGCGGGTCTCGCCGCCGTCCACGACCGCGGCATCGTCCACGGGGACGTCAAGCCGGAGAACGTCCTCGTCCTGCCCCCCGACCATCGGGGCGGCGGTCCCCCCGTCCGACTGGTCGATTTCGGCCTCGCCAAGGTCGAGGGTCTCGAGCGCCTCACCCGCACCGGCGAGCTCAGCGGGACCCCGGCCTACCTCGCGCCGGAGCTCATCACCGGGGAGATGCCGCCGGACGGTCGGGCCGACGTCCACGGCCTGGGCCTCGTCGCCTACGAGGCCCTGAGCGGTCGTCCCGCCTATGCTGGGGAAAACCTCGGGCAGCTGCTGTTCGCCATCGCCCGGGGTCGCCGCCGCCCCCTCGGGGAGCTCCGCCCCGGGCTTTCCGAAAGGTTGGTCGCCGCCGTGGACGCCGCCCTCGAACCGTCCCCCGCCCGCCGAATCCCGACCCCGGACGCCTTCGCCGAGGCGGTCCGGGAGGCGGTTGCGCTCCCCCGACGAGGGACCTAAGGTCCGCCGCCATCCCCGGAGGTAACGCTGATGGCCTGGGTGATCACCAGACTTTGTCGCGATTGTGTGGATCAGAGCTGCGTCGACGTCTGCCCCGTCGAATGCATCTACGCCTACAAAGGGTCGGACTCGGCGACCTTTCCGAATCAGCTCTACATCGACCCGGATGAATGCATCGACTGCGGCGCCTGCGAGCCGGAATGCCCCTGGGAGGCGATCTACGAGGATTCGGCGGTTCCGAGCGTCTTCTCGGAAGACACCAACCTGAACGCGAAGATCCTCGACGTCGCCGACCAGCGGGAGGTGCCCTCCCACGACACGAAGCCGGCCCCGACGCCGGAGCAAGTCGTCGAAAACAAGAAAAAATGGGGCCTGGACTGACCTCCGGTGCTCCCGACGGTCGGGATCGGCGGCGGTCCACCTAGGCGAGGGGGATGCACGACGTGCCCTGGCGGGCGATGAGCCTCCGGGGCAACCGTGTCCTGGTCAAGGTGAACCCATCCGGCGACCCGGTGACGGAAGGCGGTCGGGTCGAGGTCCGCTACGCGCCCAAGGGGGGCAAAGCCTACCGGGCGGCCCCCCGGAACCTCTCGCCCCTCGCCCGGGAAGAAGCCCTCTATCCCGACGACTACTGCGACGGGGACGCGCCTCCGGCCCAGCCCAAGAAGCCGCGGGCCGGGCGGCGGGGAGCGGGGGCCGCGGTCGGCCCGGCCTCGGGTGCGCCAGCGGCGCCGCCGCCGACGGTCGCGGAGAG
>DAPKRP010000168.1:0-2802 GCA_031800515.1 Polyangiaceae bacterium LLY-WYZ-14_1
CCGCCGCCCTCGGGACCGCCCCCGGGGCGCCCCTCGCCGCGGACGACGGACCTCCGACGGCGCTGCTGGCGGAGGGCGACCGGGCCGCCGCCGGCCTCCTCCGGATCGACCTCTGCATCCTCACCGGCCTCGACACCCCGCCCACGAGCTGGAGGCGGTCCCTCCGCCGCCTCCGCCCCGCCGCCGACCTCTGCCTCGGGGATGCCCGGCCGGGGGTCGCCGAGGGCCTCGCCGCCGCCTACCCCTGGCGGTCGGCCTCCCCGCGCCCCATCTCCGGCCCATGACGACGGCGGACCAGGCGACCCCCGGCAACCGGCTCCACGGGGAAGCGTCCCCCTACCTCCGGCAGCACGCCCACAACCCCGTCGACTGGTACCCCTGGGGTCCCGAGGCCCACGAACGCGCCATCGCCGAGGACAAGCCGATCCTCTTGTCCATCGGCTACAGCGCCTGCCACTGGTGCCACGTGATGGAGCGGGAGTCCTTCGACGACCCGGACGTCGCCGCGGTGATGAACGAGCGCTTCGTCAACGTGAAGGTCGACCGGGAAGAGCGCCCGGACCTCGACCAGATCTACCAGCTGGTCGTCCAGATGCTGGGTCGGAACGGGGGCTGGCCCCTGACCGTGTTCCTTCTGCCGAACCGGGAGCCCTTCTTCGGCGGGACGTACTTTCCCCCGGCGCCTCGCTTCGGCATGCCGAGCTTCCGGCAGGTCCTCGATGCGGTGCAGGATGCCTGGACCGAACGGCGGGAGGAGCTCGGCCGGACGGCGACGGAGATCCGCGAGGAGATCGCGAAGATCACCGTGGACAAGGTCGGGGCGGCGGGCATGTCCGGCGACCGGGAGGGGACGACCGAGCTGCCCCCGGACCTGCTTCCCCAGGCGGCGGCTCAGCTGCTTCGGCGCCTCGACCCGGAGCATGGCGGGTTCGGCGCCGCGCCGAAGTTTCCGAACACCATGTCTCTGGACGTCCTGCTGCGGGCATCGTCGATGGCGGGCCCGGAGGCCTCCGGCGACGAGAGCCAGGCCGGCGCCTTCCGGGAGGGTGTTCGGCAGGCCCTCCGGGGGATGCGGAACGGCGGCCTCTACGACCAGCTCGGGGGCGGCTTCCATCGCTACAGCGTCGACGCCGCCTGGGCCGTCCCCCATTTCGAGAAGATGCTCTACGACAACGCCCTGCTGGCCCGGCTCTACCTCGACGCCTGGCGCCTCGAAGGCGACCCCGACGATGCGGCGACGGTTCGGGGCACCTTGGCCTACCTCGACCGGGAGATGCGGGCGCCCTCGGGCGGCTTCTATGCCACCCAGGATGCGGACAGCGAGGGCGAGGAGGGGCGCTTTTTCGTCTGGACCCCCGAGCAGCTTCGGGAGGCCCTCGGCGACGACGAGGACGACGCGGAGCTCGCTGCCCTCTGGTTCGGGGTCCACACCGAGGGCAACTTCGAGGGCGGCACGAGCGTCCTCAGCCGGCGCCAGACCCTGCGGTCCCTCGAGGCGCGCTTTCCCGGGACGGCGTCGGACCTCGGCGACCGGGTCGAGGAACTGCGCGGTCGCCTCTTCGACGCCCGGGAGGAGCGTCCCAAGCCGTTCCGGGACGACAAAGTCCTCGCCACCTGGAACGGCCTCGCCATCGGTGCCCTCGCCGAGGCCGCCGGCGCCTTCGACGACGGTGAGCTCGCCCGGGAGGCGGTCCGCGCCCTCGCCGACGTGCGGGAACGACTCTTCGACCCAGAGACGGATCGACTCGCCCGCTACGCCCTCGGCGAGCGCGTCGTCGGGCGGGGCTTTCTCGAGGACTACGCGGACCTCGCCGGCGCCGCCCTCGACGTCTACGAGGCCACCTTCGCCGCGGACGCTCTCGACTTCGGCCGGCGGCTCGTCGACGCCGCCCTCGAGGTGTTCTGGGATCCGGAGGGCGGCGGGTTCTTCCACGCACCCGCTGGGAGCGACGACCTCATCGTTCGGGGCAAGGACCCCTTCGACCAGGCCGTCCCGTCCGGGACCGCGAGCATCTGCACCGCCCTCCTCCGCCTCCACGGCCTCACCGACGAGGCGCGCTATCTGGATCGGGCGGAGACGACCCTCCGGGGCCTCGGTCCCCGGGTGCTCCGCATCCCGAGCGCCTTCGGGGCGCTCCTCGGGGCGATGGATCGCTACCTCTCGGGCCCGACCCAGGTCGTCCTGGTGGGGGCCGCGGACGACCCGGCGCTCGCCGAGCTGGCGGCCGTCGCGCGGCGCCGATACCTGCCCAATCGGGTGCTCCTCCGCCTGGACCCGGAGGCGCCGGCGGGCACCCCGGGGGCGGCTCTGCTGGAGGGGCGGCGCCAGGAAGAAGGACGGGCGACGGCCTACGTCTGCCGGAATCGCTCGTGTTCCCTGCCGGTCACGGACCCGACCTCCCTCGCCGGCCTGCTGGACGCCTCGCCGCCTGCCCTTGCTACGGACTGACCCGTCTGGGTTCGGCCCCCGGCCGCTCCCGCCGTTGACCGTCCCATGGGTCTCCGCGCCACGGGGGTGGAGCCGGCCACCCGGCCGACGGTCCTGCTGGTCGCCGCGCCGGGCCACGCCCGGAGCCTGCCCGGGGAGCTCGACGAGGCTGGCATCTCGGTCCTGGTCACCCCGCCCGGGGAGGAGGCCGTGCGTCAGGCAGCGGCCCTCGCGCCGGACCTCGTCCTGGTCGATGCCTCGGTCTCCGGCGCGTCCGTCGACCTCTTCCTCGCGGCGCTGCGTCGGGATCCCGTCGGTCGGACCCTCGGCCTCTTCCAGGTGGGGGCCGAGGCCCCTCCGGCCGCCACGGGCTT
>DAPKRP010000169.1:0-4120 GCA_031800515.1 Polyangiaceae bacterium LLY-WYZ-14_1
GGGGGATCGATGCGAGCCCGGGGCGGCGCGGAGGCGGGGGGCGGAGGCGCCGACGTAGACCTCGGCAGGGGGTCTTGGGCGGTTCGGTCCCCCTGGGGCCAGGTCGCGACCGCCACCGTCGCCACCCCGAGCATGGCCGCCCCACCGACGACGCTGGCGATGGCGAGGCGGGTCCGGCGTCGCCGCTGCCGACCGAGGCCGGCGACCTCCGCGAGCACGGTCTCGTTTCCCTCATCGAGGGCGAGCACGCGTTCGAAGAAGTCTTGGGCCGCCGGGAGGTCGCCGGCCCGGGCGGCCGCGACACCGCGTTCGGTGAGGCAGGAGACCACCTGGGCCTCGAGCGCACGCTGGGCGCCGACGGGGTTCGCGAGGACCTGACGCAGCGTCCCCTGGGGGTCGACGACGCCGGAATCGGCGAGGAATCGCCGCAGGCGTTCGGCGAAGGCCGCCGCCGTGGGCATCCGCTTCCCAGGGTCCGTCGCCATCGCATCCATCAGGATGCTCCGGAGACAGGGGCCGACCTCCGGTCGGAGGCGGAGGGGGTCGGCGAGGCGACCGTCCACCACCGCCTTGAGGATCTGATGAGGGTTCTTGCCCGCGAACGGCAGGCAGCCGGTCGCCAGGAAGTAGAGCACCGTTCCGGCGGCGAAGACGTCGGAGCGTTCGTCCGCCTCCCCCCGTTCGATCTGCTCCGGCGCCATGTGGCAGGGAGACCCGAGCAGCTGGCCGGTCGCGGTGAAGCTTTGGGCATCGACCATCTGGGCGATGCCGAAGTCGGTGAGCTTCACCTCCCGGTCCTCGTGGAGGAGCACGTTCTCCGGCTTGACGTCCCGGTGGACGATGCCCTTGCCATGAGCCGCCTCGAGGGCGGCCAGGATCTCCAGCAGGAAGCATGCGGCGACCTCCGGCAGCAGGGGGCCGTGGGCCTCCGCCCAGGAGCGCAGCGTAGGACCCGACAGGAGCTCCATCACGAGGAAGCTCTCCTCGGCCTCCGCCCCGGAAAAGTCGTAGATCTCCAGGATGTTCGGGTGGTGAAGGCGCGCGACGCTGCGCGCTTCCCGGGCGAAGCGGGAGCGGGCCTCGGCCGCCCCCCGGAGATGCGGGTGCAGCACCTTGACCGCGACCAAGCGGTCGAGGTGGGTGTCCCGGGCGCGGTGCACCGTGGCCATCCCTCCATGGCCGATCTCGTCGAGGAGCTCGTACTTGCCGAGTCGGGTCCGCATCACCGCGCCGGAAGAGCGTAGCTCAATCGAGGCGGGGTCGGCTGCCCGGACGGCGGCGGCTTCCGAGCGGGGGACGTGGTAGGCCTCGACCGGGGCCGGACACGTCGCGCCACCCCGATCCGGAGTCGTCTAAGGGCAGGACAGCGGACTTTGAATCCGCGAATGATGGTTCGAATCCATCCTCCGGAGCCACTCCCCCGCCGGTCGCCAGGAAGACGGGCTCCTTCTGCGATTCTCGACGTCCTCCCGGCCCGCCCGCGATCAGCCGCGGCGCAGATGAAGGAAGGCTTCCCGGTTGCCTTTGGGCCCCGGTAGCCGGCAGTCCCGGGCGCCTAGAGCAGCGAAGCCGACCCCGACGGCCGCGTCTTCCGCTTGGGCGATGGCGTCGGTCCGGGCTGCCGGGTCCCGGACGACGCCTCCCCGACCGACCCGTTCCCTGCCCACCTCGAACTGGGGCTTGACCAGGGCGATCACCTCCCCTTCGTCGGCGAGGACCTCGTAGGCCGCCGGTAGGAGCTTGCTCAGGCCGATGAAGCTCGCGTCGATCACGACGAGGTCGACCGGCTCCCCCAGGCTGTCGGCGGCGAGGTACCGGGCGTTGGTTCGTTCCCGCACGCGGACCCGGGGATCGGATCGAAGCGTCGGGTGGAGCTGCCCGTAGCCCACGTCGATGGCGTGCACCCGTGCCGCGCCCCGCTGGAGCAGGCAGTCGGTGAAGCCTCCGGTCGAGGCGCCGAAGTCGGCGGCGATCCGGCCGGTCGGGTCGACCCGGAAGTCATCCAGGGCGCCCGCGAGCTTCACGCCTCCCCGAGACACATAGGGATGGTCGAGCCCTCCCCGAAGCCGGAGCACCGTGGTCGATGGGAGGAGCTCGCCCGCTTTATCGATGCGCTGGTCGTCGTCGCCGATCACCCGACCGGCCAGGATGAGGGCCCGGGCCCGCTCTCGGCTGGGGGCGAGCCCCTGGGCCACGACGAGCCGGTCCGCTCTCTGCTTAGGCACCGCCACGGTGGCCGACCCCAGATCGGTGGAGCGCCGGGGGTGCGGCGCCGGAGAACGCTGTTCGCACCCGATCAGAACGGGATGTCGTCGTCGTCGGGAAAGTCGCTACCGCCCGCGGGAGCGCCGCCACCGCCGCCGCCGCCGCGGCCTCCACCACCACCGCCGCTGCCGCCATAGCTGCCGCCGCCATAGTCGTCCCCACCGAAGTCGTCCCCGTAGTCGGCGCCTCCGCCGCCGCTTCGACCGCCGCCGCCGGTCAACACGACGTTGGTCGCGACGACCTCCGTGGTGTACCGCTTGTTCCCGTCCCGGTCTTCCCAGTTGCGGGTCTGGAGGCGGCCTTCGATGCCGACACCGCGACCCTTCGACAGGATCTTGTTGAGCGCTTCCGCCCGCTTCCCGAAGAGGACGACCGTGTGCCATTCGGTCCGCTCCTGGCGTTCCCGGTTGCGGTCGATGTAGCCCTCCGTGGTCGCGATTCGGAGCCGCAGCACGGCGTCTCCGTTCTGGGTGAATCGGAGCTCGGGATCTTGCCCGAGATTTCCGATGAGGATCACCTTGTTCATCCCTTCCGCCATCCGTCGCCTCTGGGTTGGGGTCGTCGTGATTGGGTCGTCGTCGTCGCCGTCGTGGCCGCCGTCGACCGCCGGCGGGTCGGAGGGTCGCCGGCGCGTTCCTAGCGCCCGACCCGGCCGGCCCCCGGAGGGCCCGGGGGGAAGGCCGGCACCGTACGACCTTGATCCGGTGGCGACAACGGTCCGCCGGCCAGGCCGCCGAGGAAAGACCCCCCAGCGCGGAGCGGATCAGGGGGTCGGGGCGCTCTTCGACCCGGCGGCGAGGGTGGTTGCGTCCCGGCCGCGGGATGCGGGGCCCTCATCCAGCTCGCGGCGTTCCTCTCGTTCCTGGCGGAGCAGCTCCGCCAGTTCCTGGACGATCCGCTCGGACTCCCGGGCGTGGTAGTTCGGCCCGACCTCCTCGGCCTGGGCGGCACGCTCGAGATCGGCGGCTTCCGCCAGGAGTCGCGCTCGGCGGGCGGCCAGAGCCCGCAGCCGGGGTTCGGTGGAACGGCGCGGGCGGCGGACCGCCGCCACCAATCCGACCACCGCCAGCAGGGCGGCGAGCCCGACGGCGACCCAGCGTCCCGGCCCGGGCCCAGGGATGCCGGTGATCCGGAGGTAGACCGTGTCGAGCGGCGGATCCGCCGGCCGTCGCTGGATCTCGGTGACCAGGAAGCGGCGCCCATCCCGTTGGACCGGGGAGGCCTCCGGCAGGTCGTCGACCAGGAGCCCCATCTCGGGGCTGGCCTCGGCGATCACGCGGTAGCGGAAGGTGCGGAAGGGCGACGGGAGGCGCAGGTCCTGGCTGCCGGCTTCCAGGGGAACGTCGAAGGTCCAGGTCAGGGTGACCTGCCCCGGGGGGAGCGAGCCCTTCAAGCGAAAACCATCGTCCTGGGCGACGAGCCGCTGGTCGGTCATCACCGGCTGGGACTGGAAGGCGAGGAAGCCCTCGGGAAGCTCGAACCGGACCCCATCGTCTCCGAAGACCACGGTCTCCTCGCCGAAGTTCATCAGGGTGCTCCGCTGGGTGACGTGGAGCCGCTGGTCCTTGAGCTCGACGGCGGAAAGCCCGAGGGACTCGATCACCGTGTCCGTCTGCCGGGTGGTCGGCAGCTGGAGGATCCGCACCGCGTATCCGCGGTCCGTCGGCAGCTGGAACGGAGTGGAACCGTAGCTGGCCCCCTGGTGGGCGACGGTCACCCGATACGCCTGCCCGGTGCCGGTCTCGAGCCCGGTGAAGACGGCGCGGCCCGCCGCATCCGTCTGTCCGGTGGTCTCGTCTCGGCCGCCCCCGAGGGATTGGAGGATGCCGATCCGCACCCGCTGCCCAGCGACGGG
>DAPKRP010000170.1:0-3595 GCA_031800515.1 Polyangiaceae bacterium LLY-WYZ-14_1
CCCCACCACCGGACCCGTTGTTGCCCCCGCCGGCCTCCGGATGGGTCTCGGTCGCTCGATTCTCCCGAAAGCCGTCCAGCACCAGCAGCGCCACCCCGATGGTGATGCCGCAGTCGGCGACGTTGAAGGTGGGCCATTCGAACCCGTAGAGGAAGGTTCCCTGGAGCGCCGGGTCCTCGATGTGGAACCGGATGAAGTCGACGACGTATCCCAGGCGCGCCCGGTCGATGAGGTTCCCCACCGCGCCGGAGACGATCAGGGGAACCGACCAGGCGAACAAAGCCCCGCCTCTTCCCTGCCAGAACATCAGGGACAGGACGATGCTGGCGGCCAGGGCCGCCAGCCCGAAGACGGCGTGCCGCAGGAAGCTCGGCGCCTGCCGCAGCAGCCCGAAGGCGGCCCCGCAGTTTTCCGCGTAATGGAACCGCAGGTAGTCGTCGATGACGACGACGTCTTCCAGGGGAACCCGCTGCGTCATGCGGAAGCCGTCTTCGTCCGGGGCGCAGACCGGTCGGGCGGGCCCGGGACGGCGGAAGGACAGCTCGTCCACCGCCCATTGCTTGGTCCCGAGGTCCAGGGCGACGAGGGCGACGGTCGCGATCGCCGCGACCATCACGTATCGAGGCGGCCGGCGGGGCCAGGACGGGGAAGGGGTGCGGGTCGATTCGGGCTGGTTCACGGCGGGGGGCTCGCGTTGCGGAAGCGATGCCATAGCAGCGCACGAGCGAGAAGGACAACGCCCAGCCCCAGGAAGAGGTCGGCGGGGCCGCCGGACCAGCGGCCCAGGGGGCCCAGGTCGACATGGACGAAGGCCGTCCCCGTCGCCCCCAGCAGCACGTCTGCCAGCCGGCCGACCGTGCCGGCGAGCACCAGGGACGCACCGACCCGGCCCACCGACTTTTCCGGGGGCACGACCCGCTGCGCGGCGAGGCCGAGACCGACTCCGGCGACCGCCAGGACGACGGCGACGGCTGGCTGGGCGGCGGGGTCCGTCCACCACCCGGAGGGGATCCGCCGGGGCGCGAGGGCGAGCACCTCCCCGGGGTCCGGGGCCGAGGCGTGCGTCCGGCGGCCGGCGACGAGCTTGAACGTCTGGTCGATGGCGACCAGGCAGGCGGTCAGCTCGAGGGGCATCCCGGCCAGCCGGTCGATCCATCGTCGCCGACGCGCGCCCGTCGGGTCCGGCTCAACGGGCGGCGTCGTCTCCGGCGAGGTCGTCTCCTCCATGGCTCTTCCCAGCATAGAACCCATGGGTCAGCTCGGGCCCACCGGGGCGAGCCAGCCGCCCCTTCGGTCCGAAGGCGAACACCGTCTGCACCAGGTCCGATGTCGCCGGCTCCTCGTGCCGGATCGGGGGTCGGGGCTCGGCCATCGAAGCGACGTGGAGGGTCTGGGTCGGGAAGGCGAACTGGACCCCGAGCTCCCGAGCCAAGCGGAGGATCTCCAGGAAGACGTTGTGCCGTTCCCCGAGCTCTTCCGACCACACCCGGGTGGTGATGAAGAAGTAGACCATGATCTCGAGGCTGCTGGGGCCGAACCCGGCGAAGTGGATCTCGTACTTGTCCTTCCGCACCTTCGGGTTGGCGGCGAGGATGGCGCGGATGCCATCGGTGAAGGCCTCGAGCTGCTCGGGGCTGGTGTCGTAGGTGACGTTCAGGGTGACGTAGGTGCGCCGGTGGGTCCGGGCGCCGTAATTGTCGACGAAGGCGTCGGCGGCCCGGGAGTTCGGAATCGTGACCAGGGAATCGTAGAAGGTCCGGATCCGGGTGGACCGCATCCCCACCTCTTCGACGATCCCGTCCACCCCTTCGATCACCACCCAGTCGCCCACCTGGAAGGGACGGTCGAGGAAGATGCTGAGGCTGCCGAACAGGTGGGCGATGGTGTCCCGGGCCGCCAGGGAGAAGGCGAGGCCCCCGAGGGACACGCCGGCGAGCAGGGAGGCCACGTCCACGTCGAGGTTCTGGAGGACGAAGATCGCGCCCAGGACGACCAGGAAGACCTTGGCCGTCTTTCGCACCAGGGGTACCAACTGGTCGTCGAGCTTTCCTTCCGTCAGCGCGGCCCGCCGCTCGAAGACCTCGCTGATCACGTCGATCACGCGGTAGAGGACCAGGACGAGGCTGGCGCCGACCATCACCCGGAGGGCGACGGAGACCACCTGGTTGACCGAGACCCCCAGCTCGAGCAGCGGGAACCAGAAGCCGACCAGGGCGGCGAAGGCCAACGTTCCGATGGGACGGGCCGCGTGGTTCACCGCCTCCCGGCTCGAGTAGAGGCGCAGCCGCTGCATCGCCTGCACGCCCCAGCGGGTCACCAGGGCGATCACGAGCCAGCGGACGGCCGCGGCGATCCCCAGCACGAGAAGGAGCGCCAGGACCTGCCAGCCCCGGATGCCGAACACGGCGGGCTCCCGAAGGGGCTCCGGCAGCCGCTCCACCAGCCCGTCCAGGTCGATGGTGAAGGTGCGACGGTAGAGCTCCGGGATCGCCTCGATGCTCTCCCGGGAGACGAGCCATTGGTCCCGCTCCCGCACCAGGTACAGCTGCGGGTAGCGCGCCGGAAACAACGACACCACGTTGCCGTTCTCCGTCGTCGGCTGGTCCGGGAGGAGGTCGACGGGGACGACGTCTCCCCGGGCGTCGAGGGTGCGCTTCAGGCGGGCGGCGAGCCTGTCCCGGTCGCTCGCGGCCACCCCGGCGGAGGACCAATCGAAGCAGGTCTGCGCCGCCTCCGGGTCCCGGCGTTCCGGCTGCAGGTTGCCGAGCCAGGTCAGGACCGCCCGGCGCGGCGTCGAGCAATCCGGCTCGTCCGGGATGGCCGTCTGGGCGGCGGCGGGCTCCGGCCAGGCGGAGACCGTCAGCAGCAGGGCGGTCAGGGTGGCGATGGCGAGGGCGGTGGCCGCCACCGCCCAGGCGGCGAGCAGCTGCGGATGCGGCTTGTCCATAACGCCGCCCTCATACCGCGCCGGGGGCCCGCGGCGAGCGACGAGAGGAAGACGTCCCGCGTCGCGGTCCCCTGCCCCGGGAGGCCCGCCGCCCCGGTCGATCAGCCTCCGGCGTGCTGGCCGACGACACGCTGCCGGCGGCGGCGGCGGTAGACGGCGATCGCCCGCCGGGTCACCGCGTAGGCCACCAGTCCGACGACGGCACCCACCAGGAGGCTGCCGAGCCAGAGCTCGGCCCCGACCTCGAGGAGGGAGGCGCCCAGCTCGGCCCAGAAGTCCCAGGTCAGAAGCCGATCGACGAGAGAGCCTTCCCCCGCCTCGCCCCGCCAGGCGTGGATCTGGGCGTCGACGAAGCGCTGCCCGGCCGCGTAGTCGACGTGACCGCCGTGGAGGACCCAGCTGCCGACCCACCAGTTCGCGTAGAAGATCGGGACCGCGGTGACCGGGTTCGAGATCATGATGATGGGCAGGCCGGACAAGCGATTGGCCCGGGCCAGGGTGGTGACGGTGAGGTAAAGGCCGGTCTGGAGGCCGATGGTCGGGGTCCAGGCGATGAGAAACCCCCAGAAGACCCCCATCGCGATCCGATGGGGGCTGTCCTCGACCCCCAGAACCTGATGGACCGCGAGGTCCCGGAGCTTTCGCGCC
>DAPKRP010000171.1:0-14286 GCA_031800515.1 Polyangiaceae bacterium LLY-WYZ-14_1
GCGCGTCATGGTCGCCGCCGCCTGATGCGCCTCGTCCTTCATATCGGCTCGACCAAGACGGGGAGCTCGGCGCTGCAGACGACGCTCTATCGCCGCCGGGAGGAGGTGCTTGCGGCGGCGCGCGCGCTCTACCCCGCGCACGGCGTCGTGCCCACGGCGGGCGCCCACCACCTTCTCGCGGCGGCCCTGCACCCCAACGCCTGGCGCATGCACGCCGACATGATCGGCGAGGATCGCGCCGCCTTCTTCGCGAACACCGCGGCGGCCATCCGCGCACAGGTGGAGGCGACGGGGGCCGAGACGCAGGGAGAGGCCGCATGAGCGACACCGCCGCCCGCGAGGCGGAGGCCCCGGCGCTCGCCCCGGGTCTCGCGGCGCCCGCGCTCTGGGGCGCGCTGATCGCGGCGATGCTGGGGCTTCTCGCCTTCCGCGACCAGCTCGGCTGGGCGATCGCGTATCCGGAGGCCTGGGTGCTGCCGCTCACGCCCTGGCTCAACGCGGCGATGGACTGGACGGTCGAGCATTTCGGCGCGGGCTTCCGCGCCTTCGCCGACCTCCTCGCGGTGCCGATGGGCTGGGTGCGCTGGCTCCTGCAGGCGCTGCCATGGTCGGTGACGCTCGTGCTGCTCGTGGGCCTCGCGCAGGCGGTCTCCGGCTGGCGGCTCGCCGCCTTCACCTTCGCCGCGGTGTTCTACATGGTGGTGATCGGCTACTGGCCCGAGGCGATGAACTCGCTCGCCCTCGTCGCGCTCTCGGTGCCGATCGCGGTGGTCCTCGGCTTCGCCACCGGCGCGCTCGCCTTCCTCTCGGCGCGGGCGGCGCGGGCGATCTCGCCGCTCATGGACCTCCTGCAGACCGTCCCCGCCTTCGCCTATCTGCTGCCGATCCTCCTCCTCTTCGGCTTCGGCCCGGTCGTGGGGCTGATCGCGAGCGTTCTCTACGCCTTCCCGCCCATGGTGCGGAACACCGCCCTCGGCCTCGCCCGGGTGCCGGACGAGGTGATCGAGGCCGGGCTCATGTCGGGCGCGACCGGCTGGCAGCTCTTCTGGCGGGTGCGGGTGCCGGGCGCGCTCAGGCAGATCCTGCTCGGGGTCAACCAGACGACGATGGCCGCCTTCTCGATGGTCATCATCGCGTCGATCATCGGCGGCACTGCGGATATCGGCTGGGAGGTGCTCTCGACCATGCGCAAGGCGCAGTTCGGCGAGAGCCTGCTGGCGGGCCTCGTCATCGCGCTGATGGCGATGGTGATGGACCGGCTGACCTGCGTCATCGCCACCCGCGACGGCACCTCGCCCGGGCTCGACCGCGCCACCCCGCTCGCGCTCGGGGGCGCCGCGCTCGGGCTTCTCGCGCTCGCGCAGGCGGTGCCGGCGCTCGGGCAGTGGCCCGAGGCGTGGGAGGTCTACCCGGCCGCCGCCCTCAACGACGCGGTGACCTACATCGTCACGGAGTTCTCGGGGGCGATCGACACCATCAAGCAGGTCGCCTTCTTCTACCTCATGCTGCCGATCAAGCTCGGCCTCGAGCAGACGATCTCGCCCTTCTCCTGGGGCTTCGCCTTCACGCCGGAGCTCAAGGCGGGCTACGCGGCCGCCGCGGCGGGGGTGGCCGCGCTCCTCGGCTGGCGGGTCGGCTGGCAGGGGGCGGCGCTCGCGGCCTTCGTCGCGATCCTCCTCCATGTCGGGCTCACGCGGCTGCCCTGGCCGCCGCTGGTCGCGATGGCGGTGCTGCTCGCCTTCCATGCCGGCGGTGGACGGCTCGCGGCGGCGATGGCGGCGGGGCTCGGCTTCCTGCTGCTCGCGGGCGTCTGGCCGCAGGCGATGCTCTCGCTCTATCTCTGCGGGCTCGGGGTGATCCTGTCCTTCGCGCTCGGCACCGCGCTCGGCATCTTCGCGGCAGAGAGCCGCACCGTCTCGGCGATGCTGCGCCCGGTCTGCGACACGCTGCAGACCATGCCGCTCTTCGTGATCCTCATCCCATTCGTGATGATCTTCAAGATCGGCGAGTTCACGGCGCTGCTGGCCATCATCGCCTACGCCATCGTGCCCTCGATCCGCTACGCCGAGCACGGGCTGCGCTCGGTGCCGGCGGCGACCATCGAGGCGGCCACCGCCTGCGGGGCGACGCGCCTGCAGCTCCTCTGGCGCGTCAAGCTCCCGCTCGCCCTGCCGGTGATCATGCTCGGGCTCAACCAGACGATCATGTTCGCGATCTCGATGCTGGTGATCGCGGCGCTCGTCGGCACCAACGGGCTCGGCCAGCAGGTCTATATCGGCCTCGGCGACGGCGATTTCGGTGTGGGGATCGTGGCCGGGATCGGCATGGCGATCATCGCGATGCTGGCCGACCGGATGACCCAGTCGCTGCGCCGGGGCGCCGAGGCGGCGATGCCGTGAGGGCGCTGTCGCCGGACGAATGGCGGGCGCAGGACGCGCTGGGGCTCGCCGCGCTCGTGCACGCGCGGGAGGTGACGCCGGCCGAGCTCATGGAGGTCGCGCTCGCCGAGATCGACCGGCTCGACGGCGCGCTCAACGCGGTCCCGATCCGCGACGACGCGGGCGCGCGCAGGGAAGCCGCCGCGGCCGGACAGGGGCCGTTCGCCGGGGTGCCCTTCCTCGTGAAGGACAATCTGGAGATCGCCGACCTCCCCGTGTCCTTCGGGTCGGTGCTCGCGAAGGATCTCGTGGGCCGGCGGACCCATCCCGTCGCGCGCGCCCTCGAGCACGACGCCGGTCTGGTCTTCCTGGGCCGGACCAACATGTGCGAGCTCGGGCTGCTGCCCACCACCGAGCCCGCCCTCTACGGTCCCACGCGGAACCCTTGGGACCCGTCCCGTTCCCCGGGGGGGTCGAGCGGTGGGGCTGCCGCGGCGGTGGTCGCGGGCATCGTACCGATGGCCCACGGCAACGACGGGGGCGGTTCCATCCGCATCCCCGCCAGCGCCTGCGGTCTCTTCGGCCTCAAGCCCTCCGCCGGGCGGGCCCCCGCGTCGTTGGCGGATCACCCCTCGGGCTTCCAGGGGGAGCTCGCCCTTACCCGCAGCGTCCGGGACGCCGCCGCCCTCCTCGACGTGCTCTCGGGAGCGTCCGGCGAGGTCCGCGGTTGGCAACGCCCTTCGAACCCGCCTCGTCCCTTCGCCGAGCTGGTCGCCGAGGCCCCGGCGGCGCCCCTCCGCATCGGCTTCCGGGACCGGGACTACCACGGCAACCCGGCCCACCCAGCCTGTCGCGAGGCGGTGGCTCGGGCGGCGGGGCTGCTCGCCGAGCTCGGCCACCGGGTCGAGGAGGCCTCCCCCGCCGTCGACGGGGAATCCTACGACGCCGGCTTCCTGACCTTCTGGTCCATGGCCGTCGGCTACGTGCTGGCTCTGGCGCGGGAGGGGCTTCTGGCAAGGGCCCGGAGCCGCGGTCTCCCGGGGCCCGTGCGGGCGCTGCTCGGCCGCCGGAAGGTCCTGTCCCTCGCTCTGCGCGCCCGGGCGGGTCGGCCGCCCCTCGAGCCCATCACTCGGGAGCTCCTTCGCATCGAGGAGAGCCGCACCCCCGGCGAGGTCTGGCTCGCCTGGCAGCGCCTCAACCAGGGGACGGCTGCCCTCGACGCGTTCTTCGAGACCCACGACCTCCTCCTGACGCCGACCCTGGCCGAGCCCCCCTGGCCTACCGGCCACCTCGACGAGGGGGCGGGAACCGCCGAGCTTCGCCGCCGCCTCCAGCGCTACGCTCCCTTTACCCCCCTGGCCAACACCTCTGGCGTCCCTGCGATGTCCGTCCCCCTCCACCGCACCGCCGCCGGCCTGCCCATCGGTGTTCAGCTCGTCGCTCCCTACGGCCGAGAGGACCTCCTGCTCCGGCTTGCGGCTCAGCTCGAAGGCGCCGCCCCCTGGTGGCCTCCGCCCATCCCCCCGGTGTTCTCCGGCGCAAACCCGGTTCGAGCCTCCGGGCAGGGGTACTAGGCGGCTCGCATGCGGCGCTCGGCCAGGAAGATGCCGGCGACGGCCAGAACGTAGATGCCGCAGGCCACTGCGTAGGTGCCGGAGAACCCGAGGAGCGTTGCGGCCACGTGGCCTCCGGCGCCGCCGATGGCTGAGCAGCCGCCATTCACCCCGAACACGAGGGCGGCGGCAGCCCCGGTCCCCGTCACCGACTTCGCGTCCTCGATGAGTCGGGGAAACGGCAGGCCCATGAGCATCGCCGCCGGCGCGATGACCACCAGCGCGAGCACCACGCGTAGCTCGTTCGACAGGTCGATGGCGACCTTCGAAGCCGCGGGGATCAAAAGGGCCGACAGGCCGAGAACGATCGGAAGGGCGACGAGAGCGAACCCGTAGCGCCGGGGGCCTAGGCGACCGCCGAGGAGTCCGCCCAGGCCGGAGAGGATCAGCATCCCGCCGAGGACCACCACGAAGCTCACCACCGGACTACCGAGAAGGATCTGGAGGTTGTTGATGAAGACCATCTCGACGAACAGGTAGCCCATCCCCAGGAGCCCCCCGACGCCAAGGAGGAGGGGGAGCCCCGGGGCCGCCCGCTGGCGCCGTCGGACCAGCCAGCCGATCGGACCGAACACCATGAGCGCTCCGACGCCGAGCACCCATCCAAAGGATTGGAAGAGGGACGGGTCGATGGGCTCCAGATGAAACGGAAAGGGCCGGTCGTCGGTGATGGGCACCCGCACCTGCTCGGGCCAGCCTTCCTTGAGGCCGCGTCCCGCGAGTAGGTCCGCCAGGGGATTGTCGAGCTCCGGTCGGTCCGGAAACCAGAGGGGTTGGATCCTCGCTCGGATGGGCCCATCGACCCCCCGGCGAACCCGCGTCGTCTTCGCGAGCCAGCGCCGCACGGCGGCGAGGGACTCCCCGTCCCAGGGCGTCTTCCGCACCAGGATTTGATGGTAGCTCCCGGTCTGGGACCAGCCGAAGACCACCACGTGATCCTCCGGCTGCTCGGCACCTCGGTCCCGGAGCGCGGCCATGGCCGTCATGACGATCCGGGTCGTCACCTGGCCCCCCCGCGTCGAGCGCGTCGGCTCTTCCCAGACGATGACGCCGGGGTCCGTCAGCCGGTCGAGGTAGAGGCCGATGGCTTCCTTCGTGTGAATGAACTCAGGGTCCGAGGCCCGCCCCCGCCAGGTGCGGCCCTTGGCGATGTGAGCGTTCATCATCGTGATGATCTCGAAGCGTTCATCCGACCGTTCGAGGACCGTGCGGCCGTCGCCGATGGTCACCTCGACGCCTTCGTAGCAATCGGCGCAGAGACTAGCCGCCGGCCCGCGGATGGTGCGGTAGGATGCCGGATTGATCTCCGCGCCGACGACCCGTCCTCCGAGGGCGACGGATGTCTTCAGAACACCTTCCCCGGAGGTCCCGATGATGAAGACGGAGGGGCGCTCCCCGACGACGCCACGCGGGACCCGCGGATCCCAAAGATAGGTCTCCTTCGGCCAGTCCCGCAGGGTGTCGATGGGATTGCCGTTCTCCGCCTGGCCGTAGCGCGTCGTCCCGTTCCGCCGCTTTTGGGAGACGACGTCCGTCCGGCCCGCGATGGACGACGCGCCCATGAGCACCTCGCCCCCCATGCGCTCGATGCGATTGAAGATCTTGCTTTGGTTCCGCATCGTCGGGTTGATGTCGGTCGTGATGTCGTAGAAGCCCGTCGCGGGATTGGTGACTGCCAGGCCGAGGATCACCGCCGCGATCACCCCGGCTCCGAGCCCGAGGATCCGGGGCGGTCGGGTGAGGGCCACGGTCCCCACCGCCAAGCCGGCCAGGGCGAGCTGACAACCTTCTTCCCGGAGCCAGGGGATGGCGGCGGCAAGTACGACGACGCCGAGCCCGGCACCGGTGAGATCGAGGAAGTACACCCGCGGGGCGTTACCGGCGGCGAAGCTCAGGGAGATGAGAAGCCCGCCGAATGCGTAGGGCAGAAGAAGAAGCGGGACGGCGACGTCGAGATACTCGCCGAGGACGACGAAGGCCCCGATGTTGAGCAGCACGCTTCCCCCGAGACCGAGCGCCGCCCAGGTCGGTAGCCGCCGGGGGATGCCCTTCCGGGTGAGGCCATAGGTAGCCATCGAGCCGAGAGCGATGCCCATCATCGCGATGGCCAGCACCGTCGACGCAGCCAGAGAGTGACGGACGAAGAGCAGCTGGCGGTGAGCCAGGGTCTCGAAGGCCAGGACCACGAAGGCCGCCGCCGCCGCCAGGAACGGGTAGCGGCTCACTGGGAGTCCACCTTCGGCCTCCCGGGCACCCCGGTCAGACGCTATCGCCTCATCCTCCGTGGTCGTCGTCATGGCGCGTCGGGTATCATCCGAGCCCTATCCACGCACGGCCCGCCGCTCGGGCCCGAGCGAGGCCGTCGTCGCGGAGGCGAACTCGGTGGGCCGTCGCCCCCATGGGTCCGCACCTGAGCCGGCTTCAGGTCGAGCCCCGGGGTCCGTCGGCACGCTCCCGGAACGTCGGCGCACCTACGCCGCCGTCATCAACCTCTCGGCGGCGTCCCGACCATCGACGACCTACGGACTCGGAACACCGGAACCAGGTCGCGGGACGTCGAGCTCGTCGGCGAGGGCGTCGAGGAAGTGGTGCAGGGTGTCGGCCCGGCGGGTGGCCTCGGCGCGGCCGGCGTCGGTCTGCATGGTCTCCGGCAATCGGAGCAGCTTGGTGAAGAAGTGGTCGACGCTGAAGGACTTGTCGTCGAGCTCCCGGCGTTCGGCCCAGGGGTCCGCCGGGTCGAAGTAGCGACTTCCCATCCGGGCGCCGGTCGATAGAACGCGGCAGATCCCGATGGCGCCCAGGGCTTCCAGTCGGTCTGCGTCCTGGAGCGCCCGCCCGAGGGCGGAGCGGGGGGTCGCCCCGCGGCTGAAGCTGTGGTCCTCGATCGCTTCGGCGATGATCCGGACCTCCGCGGGGCGGAAGCGAAGCTCCCGCAGGACCTCACGGGCGAAGGCGGCAGAACGGGCGCTGGCCTGGCTGCGGTCCGGATGGTCTTTCGGGACGTTCACGACGTCGTGGAGGAGGGCGGCTGCCAGAGCGAGGCGTGGGGTCACGGGCAGCTCGTCCGCGCCTTCGCCGCCGCCGGCGCCCCGCCCGGGGTCGTCGTCGGCGCGGCCACTCTCTTCACCGGCCAACCGCACGGTCCACCGGGCGACCCGCATCGCGTGGTGCACGTCGTGGGCGGGATCGTCCCCGAGCCGCCCGGTGACCAGCTTGGACAATGCGTCGAGGGCCGGGTCCCGCGCCAGGAGGGTTTCGAGGTCCGCGTCTTCGGGGACCACCCCCGGCGCCGCGCCGCCGGCCGGCACCAGATCTTCCGTCGCCACGCCGCTTGTCTAGCAGGCCCGCCGCGGCCGCGCTCCGGGGCCGTCGACACCGCGCCTTCCCGGGCCCGCCGCGCGTCGGCGCGTCACTGGCCGCGCCGCCACCGCGGCCCGACGCCGTTCAAGGTCGCTCCGGAAAGGGTCGGGAGGTGCCGAGGGTCAGGGGGTTGGCGCCCTGCTGAAGCGCTTGAACCAGCCAGCCGAGATCACCGGCCAGCCGGTACAGCGCCGGCGGGAGCAGGGGACGGGCGAAGTCGTCGAGGGCCGCCTTCGGCACGGCCTCGCCGGCGTCCAGGGCTTCGGCGGTCGCGTCCAGGGCGCGCACCTGGGAGGCGAGCTTCCCCCGGGGGGCGTCGAGATCCCCCTGCAGGGCGCCGCCCCCGCCGACCGCGAGATGTCCTGCCCAACCGAAGCCGCAGGCGCGTCCCGCCCGCCAGGCCGCTTCCAGGGCGAGGGCGGTGTGGGTGAGCTCGGGAAACCCGCACTGGACGATGGGGAGCAGCGCCGGGGGGCCGGCCGGACCCCCGGCAGGCTGGGCGGCGTGGTCGGCGAGCTGGCCAAGGGCCTGCAACACCAGCGCCGGAAGGGTGTCGAAGTAGACCGGCGCCGCCAGCACCAGGAGGTCCGCCCGGGCGACCGCCTCCCGCAGGGCCGGGGCGGGCGGACGGCGGAGCTTGACCACCCGGGCCACCGGGAGACGCTCGGCCGTCCAACCGCGTGCCACCAGTCGCCGCTCGAGGGCGGCCCCGAAGGCCTCCGAGGTGCTCTCGCCGGTCGGCTTCGCGCTGCCGACGAGGGTCACCAGGTGACGACCCGACCGCGGCGGAACCCCGACCTCCGGCGGGCGGGAAAAGGCTTCGAGGCGAGGCACCGTCGACGGTCCGGGGTGGGCCAACGCCCGGAGGGCCTCCCGGGTGGTCTCCGCCGCGTCTTCGGCAGGGGCGTCCTCGTCGATGAAGCCCACCCAGGGGGCCCCCTCGTGCATGTTGTGGGCGTTCCGGGCGACCAGCTGGCGAAAGACGTCGCGCTCATCCACCGGGGTGTCACCTCCCACCCGGGCGAGCACCGCCCAGCGCGGGTAGCGGCGGTAGCGACGTCGATGGTGGGTCTCGCCCTCGACCACGGAGAAGAAGGGGGAGAGCAGCCCGATGCTCTTGTCCAAGGCGGCCTTCGCCACCGGGTCCCAGGCGCCGAAGCGGGGCGCCGTCGTCCAGAGCACTCCGTCGGCGCCGATGATGTCGGGCATCACCGCGTTGGCGCTGTCCTTCGCCCGGCAGGTTCCGGGGTGCTCCACCCAGCAGGCGAAGCAGCCGCGGCAGGGGGCGAATCGGGCCTCCTCGAGCCGGTGGGCCCGAACGGTGAGCGGGCCTCCGGGGTCTGCCGCGGCCGCCTCGAGAACGCGGCGCACCGTCTCGGAGGTCGTCCCGACGGGCAAGGCATCGAGCCACGTGACCCGCATGGACTCAGAAGTCGGCCCCAGGCCGCCGATCGCAAGCGCCGGCGTAAGGGATCGCCGTCTTCCGGGGCCCGGCCGATGAGCACGCGGTCGAACGGCTCGCGGTCATCGCCGGGAGCGCGGTCGGCTTCCAGCAGTCCGAGAATCGAACGGGCCGCTGGGGGGCTACCCGGCGCGCTGGAAGACTCGGCGCAGCGGTCACGCTTCCGGCGAGCTCACCTGGGCGCGCCGGGGCAACGGTCCCGCGGACCCGAGTAGCTCGTCGATGTTCCGGTGGACCTCGTCCGGCGGGTAGAACGCCAGGTAGAGGAGGCAGGTGGTGACCGAGAACGTCCCCACCGGGAAGCTCAGGTGAATCGCTGCGTGGAACAGGATTCCCAGGGGGACGAGGATCCTTCTCGGTCCGGCGAACCACAGGCCAAAGGCGAGAGCGTATTCGAGGAGAACGGTGCCCGTGCCGCCGATGGCGGCCAGCTCATCGGAGTAGGGGACCGGGAGGCCGTCGCTGTCTCCGAAAGACTTTGCGAACATCTGAGATAGCCGACTTCCGGACAAAAAGGCCCAATGCGTTTTGTTTACGGCGGCCCAGAAGTACATCAGCGCCACCTGATAACGGAGGAGACCGAGGGTCCACTGCGGCCCCCGTTCGGGTGACGAAGCCCCTCGCCGCCGTGCTCGCCAACGATCGAAGGACAGCGACCTGCTGGAAGGGCCAAGAGCCACCAACAGAATCGCCACCAAGAGCAGATAACTGTGGTGGTGGACGAAGGCCTTCGTCATGCCGAGCTCGAGCCCGAAGTAGAAGAAGAAGATGAGGAACAGTGTCCCGAGGACAGCGCCTGACGCCCGGGTAAACCAACCGGCAGCGAAGGTGCCTGCCGCCACGAGGGCGATGGGTCCCAGGATGGCCAAGCGAGGATCCGGGGTGCGGAACGGGGACAGCACCCGGCAATACTCGGCCCAAAAAAGGAGCCCGAGCCCGATGCGGAGAACCGCCAGGGAGCGGGTGGACGCCTCCCAGCGCGTGACCGCTCGAAGCCAGAGAAAAGGCTTCGCCGCAGTGAAACGGGGGGACTCCTCGGCGGGGTCCAGGGCTGCGGTCCGGTCGGTCGCGGACGGGGTCATCGGGGGACCCCTCCGTCCGGGAGGGAAGGTCGACGGCGCCTCCCGTCCGGGACGCCGGCACAGAGATCCTCGCTGACCGTCCAGGGCGTCCAGCCGCTGGTGCGACCGCCACACCGCATCCGGTAGCGAATCTCCGTGCCCGGCTCGTGGAGCCGGCAGAGGTACCGTCCGGTTCGATCGGCGACCCTCTTGTTGGGCAGGATTCTACGCGGTCGCTTCCCGTGTTCCTCGAGAAACGGCCGGCGCCGGAACCAAACCCACTCCCCTTCTGGATCGGTTCGACGCTCATAACGTACCTGACATACGCCGAGCGCGATGCCGTGGTACATGCGCCACGGCCGAAGCCACTGGATGTCGTGGCGGCCGAGCGCCTGCCGAACCACCGGACCGGCCGTCATGAAGAGACCGATGGCCACGAAAGCCAAGCCACGCAGCACCTGCCGCCAAGTGGTAAGCATTCGCGAATCCTAGTACGAATCGACGTCGACCACGCCCGCTGGCACCGACTCCCACGCCTGGACGGCGGCGAGGCCGCGCTCCACCACCAGCGCCCGCTCCGCCGCGGCGCTCAGCCGCGCCGACAGGCTCACCCCGCGCCGCTCCGCAGCGCGCGCCGCCTCGCCGCGCCGGGCGCCGGTCGCAAGGCGCGGCGACGAGGACGTCGAAGCGGGAGGTCGGGCACCGCTTCGGGAACGGGGCGTCGACCGTCGTTCCTACTCCCCCTGCATCAGCCCCCGGATGGTGCCGTCGGAGGCGACCTCGACCCGGAGGGCGGCGGGCTCCTTCGGGAGGCCGGGCATGGTGAGGATGTCGCCCATCAGCGCGACGACGAAGCCGGCGCCGGCGCTCAAGCGCAGCTCCCGGACGGTGACCCGGAAGCCCGTCGGCATCCCGCCTCCCGCGGGGTCGTCGGAGAGGGACAGGTGGGTCTTGGCGATGCAGACCGGAAGCTCGCCATAGCCCTCCCGTTCGATGCGACGGAGGCTGCGGCGGGCGGGCTCGGCGAAGTCGACGCCATCCGCCCCGTAGATCGCCCGAGCCACCGCCGCGAGCTTCTCGGGTATCGGGGCGTCCAGGGGATAGAGGAACCGGGGCTCCCGAGGGCGAGCTTCGGCGAGCACCCCGTCGACCACCTCGGCGAGCGCCTCGGCGCCGGCGCCCCCCTCGGCGAAGCCCAGGGAGCGGCCCGTCGCCACCCCGCGTTCGGCGCACCAGGCCTCGACCCGGGCGAGCCCGGCTTCCGTGTCGTTCGGGAACACGTTGAGGGCCACGACCGGGGTCAGACCGAAGGCAGCGACGCTCCCCAGCTGCCGCTCCAGGTGGGCGAGGCCCCGGTCGAGGGCCGCGAGGTCCGAGCCCCCCGGTGCCTTCGGGTCCGCACCGCCGTGGGAGGCCAGGGCCCGCAGGGTGGCGACGAGCACGACGGCGTCCGGCCAGAGCCCGGCGCTTCGGCACTTGAGGTCCAGAAATTTCTCTCCGCCGAGGTCGAAGCCAAAGCCCGCCTCGGTGACGACGACGTCCGCCAGATGGAGGCCGAGGCGGGTCGAGATCACCGACGAGCACCCGTGGGCGATGTTGGCGAAGGGCCCGCCGTGGACCAGCACCGGGCCACCTTCCCGGGTCTGGACCAGGTTGGGATGGAAGGCGTCCCGAAGCAGGGCGGTCATCGCTTCCGCCGCGCCGACGTCCGCCGCCGAGACGGTGGACTTGTCGGACCGCTCGCCCACGATGATGCGGCCCAGGCGTGCCCGGAGGTCATCGAAGTCTCGGGCCAGGCAGAGCACCGCCATCACCTCGCTGGCGGCGGTGATGTCGAAGCGGGACTCCCGGGCCACGCCTTCCCCGCGCAGCCCCACCAGCACGTGGCGGAGCGCTCGGTCGTTCATGTCCATCGCCCGGGACCAGGTGACCCGTCGGGGGTCGAGCCCGCTCCGGGTCTGACCCCCGCGGCCGAAGTGGAGGTCGTTGTCCACCATCGCCGCCAGCAGATTGTGGGCGGCGCCGATCGCGTGGAGGTCTCCGGTGAAGTGCAGGTTGATGTCGGCGGCGGGATGGAGCTGGGCCTTTCCACCGCCGGTTGCGCCGCCCTTCATCCCGAAGACGGGTCCGAGGGAGGGTTCCCGCAGGCAGGGCAGCACCCGCGTGCCCCGGCGGCGCATCCCCATCCCGAGGGCGATGCTGGTGGTGGTCTTGCCCTCGCCTGCCTTGGTCGGGGTGACCGCCGAGACCAGCACCAGCTTCCCCCGGCCCTGGGCCGGCGCGTCCAAGGCGGCGAGGTCGATCTTGGCGCGGTCGCGCCCCCAGGGAAGGACGTGCTCCGGCCGGAGGCCGGCTTCTTCCGCAACCGCGGAGATGGACTTGAGGCTCGTGCTCGGGGCGCTGGGGGTGGTCACGGGGCGGGACGATAAGGCCATCCGACCCGCCGGGACGACGCTTTTCTGAACCGACCCGGGACCGCAGGGCGGTGGCCCGTTGGGGGCCGGCGGGCCGTCGACCGGCCGGCCCGAGCCGGGGTCAGGCGCCGGCGGTGGCGGACCGGAGCATGAAAAAGATCACTACGCCGGTCACCGACACGTAGAGCCAGACCGGAAGCAGGATCCGGGTCACCCGCTTGTGGGTGGCGAACCGCCTCCGGAAGGCGAACCAGAACGCGGAGAGCGCCATCGGCACGATGCCGACGCTCAGCAGCACGTGGCTCGCCAGGATGAACAGATAGAGGCCCCGGAGCGGCGCGTCCGCCGGGTAGCGCGTGTCCCCCTCGAAGTAATGGTAGACGAGGTAGCTCACCAGGAAGGCGGACGACGCGGCGAAGGCGCTCACCATCAACGTCCGATGGGTTTTGACCGCTTTCCGCCGGATCGCGACCCAGCCGGCGGTCAGGAGGACGGCCGCCAGACTGTTCAATCCGGCGTTGACCGCCGGCAGGAAAGAGAGATCCGCCTCGGCCTTGGCGCCGGTCCCGATCACCAGTATCCAGGTCAAAAAGGCGAGGGCCGCCGTCGAGACGAGGGCGTTCGCGATGTAGAACGGGCGGTCCGAGGGCCGAGCGCCGTCCGGCGGGGACGCGTGGCCGGGGCCCGGCGACCGGGTGGTGGTGGTGGTGCTGCTGCTATTCACGGCGTCGGGATGTAAGGACGCTCTGGCGCCCGGTCCAGCCGCGGTGACCCCCGGTGGCTGTCGCCGGACCGACTGTCCGCTCGGGGGTACTAAGCTACCTGGGCACCGACTCAAGGACGCGAGGACCGGACGGCCATGCCCCAGACCACCACCGAGCTGCTCTCCCTGCTGGACCTCGAAGCCTTGGAGGTGAACCTCTTCCGGGGGCAGAGCGAGGACATCGGCAGTCCGGCGGTCTTCGGCGGCCAGGTCCTCTCCCAGGCCCTGGTCGCCGCTCAGCGCACCATCGCCGAGCCCCGGCTGGTCCATTCCCTCCACGCCTACTTCATCCTGCCCGGAGACAAGACGAAGCCCATCGTCTACGAGGTCGAGCGGATCCGCGATGGCGGTAGCTTCACCACCCGCCGTATCGTCGCGGTCCAACATGGCCGCCGCATCTTCAACATGGCGGCTTCCTTCCAGAAGGAAGAAGAGGGCCCCGACCATCAGCGTCCGATGCCCGAGGTGCCCGCGCCGGACGCCCTGGAAGACGACATCGCCCAGCGGCGGCGCGTCGCCCACCGCATCCCCGAATCCCGCCGGCCCCGCTTCCTCGAGGAACGGGCGTTCGAGATCCGTCCGGTCACCTTCCACGATCCCTTATCCCCCGCCCCCGGGGCGCCGGAGCGGGCGCTCTGGTTCCGGGCACGGCCGGACGCGACCCTTCCGGAGGACGCGACGGTGCACCGGGCGCTTCTGGCCTACGCCTCGGACTACGCGCTGCTCCCGACCTCGCTCCTGCCCCACGGGCTGTCCTACCTGACGCCGGGGGTACGGATGGCCAGCCTCGACCATGCGCTCTGGTTCCACCGACCCTTCCGAGTGGACGACTGGCTGCTCTACGCGATGGAGAGCCCCAGCGCGTCAGGTGCCCGGGGGTTCAACCGAGGCGCCTTCTACGACCGGGAGGGCCGCCACGTCGCCAGCGTCTGCCAGGAGGGGCTCACCCGGGTGAAGGCCAGGAGCCCCACGGGCTGAGCTCACCGCAGCGCGGCGGTCCAGGGAAGCACGACCTCGAGGTGGCCCGACGCCCCGCTCGACAAGGTCATCCCTTGGAGCAACAGGGCGGCGCGGCCGACCGCCAGCAGCTCGGCCGCCGGTTCGGGATCGGGGCCTGCTCCATCCGAGCGGACGTTGTCCGGGTCATGCCGGGCCAAAGCCTTCTGCCCGGCCTGCCGAGGTGCCTGGAACCCAAGGTCCATGCCGAGCAAGAGGCGATCGAAGGGTGACCCGAC
>DAPKRP010000172.1:0-2199 GCA_031800515.1 Polyangiaceae bacterium LLY-WYZ-14_1
TGCCGGCCTGCCTGACCGCCTCGGCCCAGAGCATCGCGCCCTCGTAGGAGCGCACGGCGAGCTCGTTCAGGACCGGGGCCGCCACCCCGGTCAACAAGGGACCGCTCGCGCCGTCCTATCCCGGCGATGCGTCGCTACCCATCGGTCCATCGCGCCCGCCTCGTCGCCCTCGTCGTCCTCGTCGCCCTGCTCGTCATGGGTACCGGCTGCGGGGGGGCCGGCTCCGGAGCCGGCGGCGCCGCGGAGGCCGGTCCCCCACCTCCGCCCCCGACCTTCCTGCGCCGTCTCGTGCTGACCGGTCCCGAGGGGGCCCGGGTGGCGATCGCCGAGTTCGGCGACGACCAAGCCTACTTCGAGCTCACCGGGATCCGGAGCCCCACGGCGGGATTCGTCTTCCAGGGAGAGGTGCGCGTCGAAGGGGATCGGACGACCTATCGAACCACCTGGGACGGCCGGCCTTTCGTACCGATCCATCGCCGGACCTCCGGCGACGAGGTGCGCTACCAGCTCTACGCCTACGGTCTGCCCGAGCCGGTGACCCTGACCTACGACGAAGCGGCATCGGCGGGCCTCGACGGGGACGCCCTCCACGACAAGCATGTTCGTCAGTCTCGGGATGGATCCCTCGAAGCGGTGCAGCGTTTCGACCGGGAGGCTGCCATCGCCGCCGCGGAAGCGGACCTGGCGGAGGCCGCCGGGGACCTCGCCGAGGAGTGCGGCGCTGCGCCGGAGGTGGTCGTCGCCTGGGACTCGATCGACGACGTCCTCTTCACCGAGCGGCGCATCAGCGTGAGCGCCTACTGCGGCACCGTGCTCGACGCCCTCGAGGCCCTCTGCGGGCTCCCGCCGGGCCGCGCCTTCGTGGGTCAGCGGGTCCAGCGGGTCGTCTGCCGGTGGGACCAGGAGTGGTCCGTCGACCTCGCCGACGACGGGACCCTGCGCTACGCGACGGCGGACGAGAGCAACCAGGCGCAGAAAGCCCGGGAGGCCCTCCTGGAGGAGACGGCAGTGGGCGGCGGCATGACCCTGGCGCAGGCGATGGCCTACGCCCGCACGGACGTCTGCCGGAGCCCCGACGGCTCGCATCTCCTGGTCGTCCATCCGCATACGGGGGAGTCGAAGATGGGCATCTCCTATGGGACGGAGGAGCGCCTCTACCACAGCCCGCAGAACCGCTTCCTGAGCCGGGGTTGGTTCTTCGAGCCCCGGGAGTTCGCCCCCGGCTACAACGAAAACTTCCGGGGCATCGACATGCGGGTGCACTCCCACGTCGAGGTCGACCGGGAGGCGGAGCGGTGCGCGTTGACCTGCGGGGATCGGGAGAGCGATTGGTCCCTGGTCCCTCCGGAGGACGCCCTGCCGATCCTTCGGCAGGCCGAGAGCGTCCCGGCGCCCTTCGACCGGGAGCCCTACGCCCTGGCTCGGGATCGCCGGGGCATCTACTACTACGTGGACCGGGGGACCCGGGAAGAGACCCGGCGTGACTTTCACGTCTATCGGGGCCCTCGGGGGAACCTGACCCGGCTCGGGATGCGGGACGTCGCCTCGGACTCGGAAGGAGAGGTCTTCTCCACCGAAAGCGGCGACCTTCGGCTCGTCGTCGACACGGAACGAGCCCAGTGGATCCGCCGCACCCGCGCGCAGGAGCTGCGCCGCATCCCCGTCGCCCAGAACTATCGGTTGATCTTCGTCGAGCTCGGCGTCTACCTCGGTCAGCGCTTCGAGCTTCCCTGCGAGGACTATTGACCAGCAGCGCGGCGTCCAGGCTTAGCGCAGGCTAGTACCCCTGCCCGGAAGTTCGGTCCGGGATACCGACGAGGACCGGGCGCCGGTCGCAAGGCGCGGCGACGAGGAAGGGCTGAACGCCCTTTCGAGGAGGCGCAACGCCGCGAGCGGCGTTCGGGACCGGCGCAAACCCGGTTCGAACTTCCGGGCAGGGGTACTAGTCGCTACCGGCGGGGGTGATGCCGAAGCGTTCGCAGTAGCTGGCGACGCGGCGACGGGCGGCGCGGGGGAGACCCCGGAGCCGCGCGTTCACGAGGGACAGGTTGCGCTCGTGGCAGAAGGACTTGGCCATCACCTCCCGGGCCTGAGCGCTCTGTCGTTCCCGGAAGGACTGCTGGGCCAGGCGGCGCGCCTGGCGGTAGTCCCCGGAATCCAAGGCGTCGTTGGCCTGGTCGAGGAGCCGCTGGGCCTCCG
>DAPKRP010000173.1:0-1962 GCA_031800515.1 Polyangiaceae bacterium LLY-WYZ-14_1
GTCCTGGTCAGCTGCGGGGAGACGGTCGTCCTGGTCACCGTGGCGGGTACCCAATCCCCCCGACCGGGGATCGACTTCATGCCGTTGAGCGTCGACTACGTCGAAAAGACCTATGCCGCTGGCAAGGTCCCCGGCGGATTCTTCAAACGAGAGGCCCGCCTCCGGGACCATGAGATCCTCACCTCCCGCCTCATCGATCGACCCTGCCGGCCGCTGTTCCCGGACGGCTACCGAAACGAGATCCAGATCATCGCGACGGTGCTCTCCGTCGACCTGGAGAATCCCTCGGACATCCTGGCGCTGACCGGGGCCTCCGCCGCCCTTCACATCAGCCCGCTCCCCTGGGCCGGCCCCGTGGCCGGCGTCCGCGTCGGTCGCGTCGACGGCAGCCTGGTCGCGAATCCGACCTACGAAGAGCGGAAGGCCAGCGACTGCGACCTGATCATCGCGGCGAGTAAAGACGCCATCGTGATGGTCGAGGGTGAGTCGGAAGAGATGTCGGAGACGGAGCTCGTCGACGCCCTCTACTTCGGCTACGACGCGGTGCAGGATTCGATCGCGATGATCGAACGGTTCCGGGAAGCCGTCGGCAAGGAAAAGTGGGATTTCAAGTCGCCGGAAATCTCGCCGGAAATCTCTTCCCGAGTGCGGGAAGAAGCCCTCGACGGGGTGTTGGAAGCCTGCAGCATTCCGGAAAAGCATGCCCGTTACGGCCGCTTCGGTGCGGTGAAGAGCGAAGTCGCAGAAAAGCTCTCCACGGAGTTTCCGGAACAGGAAAAGACGGTCAAGAGCGCCTACGAAAACCTGCGCTACGACGAGATGCGGAAGCAGGTGCTCCAGGCGAAGCGGCGGGTCGACGGCCGGGACATGGCCACCGTCCGACCCATCGCCATCGAGGTGGGCTGGTTGCCCCGCACCCACGGGTCGGCGCTCTTCACCCGGGGGGAGACCCAGGCCATCGTCACGACGACCTTGGGCACCTCCCAGGACGAGCAGAAGCTCGACCTGTTGACCGGCGAAGAGTGGAAGCGTTTCCTTCTCCACTACAACTTCCCGCCGTTCTCCGTCGGAGAGACGAAGCCCCTGCGGGGTCCCGGACGCCGGGAGATCGGCCATGGCAATCTAGCCGAACGTGCGCTGGCGAAGCTGCTGCCCAGCCCGGACGAGTTCCCTTACACGATCCGGATCGTCAGCGAGATCACGGAATCGAACGGCTCGAGCTCCATGGCGACCGTCTGCGGCGGAAGCCTGGCTTTGATGGATGCGGGCGTTCCCATCAAGGCGCCCGTCGCCGGGGTGGCGATGGGGCTGATCAAAGAAGGGGATGAGTTCGAGATCCTGACGGATATCCTTGGGGATGAAGACCATCTGGGTGACATGGACTTCAAGGTCTGCGGGACCGAGAAGGGCGTCACGGCGATCCAGATGGACATCAAGATCAAGGGGTTGTCCCGGGAGATCATGACCCGGGCCCTCGAACAGGCCCGTCAGGGGCGGCTGCACATTCTCGAGAAAATGGACGAGGTCATCGCGCAACCGCGGGAGGATCTGTCGAAACACGCCCCACGGATCGAAACCGTCAAGGTCAAGCCGGACCAGATCCGGAGCATCATCGGCCCCGGGGGCAAGACCATCAAGGGCATCGTCGAACAGACGGGAGCGTCGATCAACGTCGCCGACGACGGGACGGTCAGCGTCGCCTCGGCGGACGGCGCCGCGATGCAAAAGGCCCTCGACATGATCAAGGCGCTCACCACCGAGCCCGAGATCGGCGAGACCTACCAGGGCATCGTGCGGCGGGTGGAGCCCTACGGGGCTTTCCTCGAGATCATGCCCGGGAACGATGGACTGCTGCACATCTCGGACATGGCCTGGGAGCACGTCGACAGCGTCGACGCGGTGATGAGCCTGGGGGACACGGTCGAGGTCAAGGTCAGCAACATCGACGGCCAGGGGCGGATC
>DAPKRP010000174.1:0-2399 GCA_031800515.1 Polyangiaceae bacterium LLY-WYZ-14_1
CCGAGGACGACGACGTGGTCCTCGCGGGGAGCGGGATCCGCATCTTCATGGACCCCATGAGCGCGTGGTCGCTGGACGGCCTCGTCGTCGACTGGGTCGACGACCCCGAGCACGGGGAGGGCTTCGCCTTCCGGCATCCCCGGGGCGGGGGGAGGAGCTGCTGAAGGCGCACCGCCCCGCGATCTTCGGGGTCGCGCGGGTCCCCGATGTCCGTTTCTGTCGTCAACCCGTCATTTGAGAAGAGAGCTCGAGGGTGTAGCGTGGGGGCATGAGTCCTCGCCGAGCGGTCACGGTCCTCCTCTACGACGGGGTGAATGCGGTGGATGTCGCCGGCCCCGGCGACGCCTTCGCCGCGGTTCGCGACGACGAGGGTGAGGCGGGCTACGCGCTGACCTTCGTCGCCCCGGGTGGGGGACCGGTGGTGGCCGAGTCCGGGCTGCGACTCCTCCCGGAGGCGACGGTCGGGGACGAGGTCGAGTTCGGGGGGAAGGGGAGCGCTGCGGGCCGCTCTCCGGCCGGGGGCGACGTCGATCGTCGCGTGGCCCGTGGCGACACCCTCCTCGTCCCCGGCGGTCGGGGAGTGCGCGAACCCGACACCCTGCACCACCTGGCGACCTGGATCGAGAGGCACCGGGTCCGCTTCGAACGGATCGTGGCCGTCTGCACCGGTGCCTGGGCGCTGGCCGAGGCGGGGCTCCTGGACGGGCGTCGGGTGACGACGCACTGGGCCCACGCCGACGCCCTGCAGGCCCGCTACCCGAAGCTGCAGGTGGATTCCGACGCCCTCTTCCTGCGCGACGGCACCTTCTTCACCTCCGGCGGGGTGACGGCGGGGATCGACCTGGCCCTCGAGCTCATCGCGGAGGACTTCGGACACGAGACCGCCACCCGCGTCGCCCGGGAGATGGTCGTCTACACTCGCAGGTCGGGAAAGCAGGCCCAGTTCTCCGCCCCCCTGCGTCTCATGGCGAGGGCCCCGGACCGCCTCGTCGAGGTGGGCCGCTGGGCCGCCAACCATCTGGACGCCGACCTGCGGGTCCCGGCATTGGCCCGCCGGGCGCACCTCAGCCCCCGGCAATTCTCCCGGCGTTTCCGCGAGGTCTTCGGCGAGCCGCCCGGGAGCTACGTGCGGCGCCTGCGCCTCGACGGGGCCCGGGTCCTCCTGGAGCAGGGTGTGGGCGTCCGGAGGGCGGCCCCCGCGGTGGGGTTCGCCTCGGTGGACGGTTTTCGCCGGGCCTTCGAGCGCGCCTTCGGCGTCACTCCCCGGGAGTACCGGGAGCGCTTCCGCCACGGCCCGGAGGCACCTCCGGGCACCCGCCTCCCCTCGCGGTGAAGTCTCCCTCGCGGACCGGGAGCTGCTCGTGAGCATCGACCGACGGACCTTCGTGTGCACTGCCCTCGGCACCCTCGCCGCCTGCACCGGCACGACGCGCCTTCGCCCTGCCGGAGGTGGCTTCCGCTGCCCCCCGTGCGGATGCGCCATGGACGGCGTCGTCTTCGAGAAGGCGGGCACGTGCCCGGAGTGCGGGATGGTGCTGCAGCCCACTTCTGAAGCGGAGCTGGGCTTCGAGCCGGCGACGATTCCCGTCGGCGCCGGGGTCTTCGATGTGTCCGGCGGTCCCGGCCGCAGCCGACGCCGCATCGGGGTGCACGTATACCGACCGGCGAGCTTCACCCCGACCTCGGAGATTCTCCTGGTCGTGCCGGGCGCCGGCCGCGACGGCGACGAGTATCGCAACGCCTGGCTCGCCGTCGCAGACGACACGGGCACTCTGGTGGCGGCGCTCCACTATCCGGAGGAGAGCTACGACTTCGCCGCCTATCATCTCGGGGGGGTGGCTCGCGAAGTGGTGCAGCGCGATGCCCGTGTGGAGCGTCGCGGTCGCTCCACCGTGGTGCACCTCGACGACGACGACTTCCAGGTGACCGTCGAGCCCGATCCGGCCCGCTGGCTCTTCGCCGACCTGGACCGGGTCTTCGACTTCGTCGTGGAGCGCACCGGGTCGTCCCGGGCGCGCTACCTCGTCTTCGGCCACTCCGCCGGGGGCCAGATCCTGCACCGGGCGGCGCTCTTCCTGCCCCGACTGAAGGCGAGGCGGATCGTCGCCGCCAACGCCGGCTTCTACACCTTCCCGGATCGTTCCGAGGCCTTTCCCCTGGGCCTCGCGGGGACCGGTGTGGGCGAGGCGCAGTTGCGGCGGGGGCTGGGCGTCGAGCTCACCGTCCTCCTGGGGGAGCTGGACGATGGCGATGCGGCCGGCGGCACCCTCCTGCACACCCCGAGACTCGACGCCCGGCAGGGGCGGAGCCGGCTGGAACGGGGCCGCCGCTTCGTCGAGGCCGGGCGGCGCGGGGCGGAGCGCATCGGTGCCGACTTCGCCTGGACGTTCGACATCGTT
>DAPKRP010000175.1:0-9662 GCA_031800515.1 Polyangiaceae bacterium LLY-WYZ-14_1
GGTCCGGTCGTTCTTCTGCGTCGAGCCCGCCCACGAGGGCCAGGGCGCGGGAGGACGGGTCGTCTTCGCCGGCGAGGTCGACGGTGGCGGCGACCAGCACGTCTTCCCCGATCTCCCGGGCTAGGCGCACCCCCCGGGCCAGCGTCTTCACGGGGTCGAGGAGCTCGAGTCCCCGTAGGTTGGCCCGGGGGACGGCCCGGGTCACCTCCGGAGGCAGGATGCTCAGCACGGCGATCCGCTGTCGGCCAAGACGGTGGAGGGAGACACCGTCGTCGCCGTCGACGAGGGCCTCGCAGAGGGGCGCGCCCTCCTCCCGGCACCTCAGGTTCGAGGCGAGCATCGGCACCCCCTGCGCCCGCAGGGCGGAGAGGGTGGCCAGCAACGGCGCGCGCGGGGCGGCGAGGTCCCGGGTGCCGAGGGCGAGGGCCCGGTAGCCGAGGGCGGCCACCAACGCGGCGAGGCCCTCCGGGTCCTCGGCGGCGGCGAAGCGGGTGACCCCGTGGGGGCTCAGCAGATTGCCCGCGTCCAGGACGAAGGGGCTGTCCGACTGCCCGGCGGCGATGGCGAGATGGGTCGCGACCCGGGCGAAGGGCGCTGGCTCGAGCAGCCGATCCGTGCGCTGGCAGAGGGGGTCCGCGAGGCGACCGCCGACGTCCCCGGTGACGAAGAGGCGGCCGACGGTGGTCACGAGCTGCGCCCGGCCGGGGGCGGGGGCGGCGACGACCACCGCGGAGAGGGCGGCCGCGGCCACCGCCGCCACCTGACCACGCCACGGGACGAGGAGCCGGCCCACGGCGGGGGAGGTCTCACGGCGAGGCCGGAGCTGGCAAGGCGGACAAACGCTGCTATTGCGTTCAGTGTTCGGGTGGTGTCGCCCGAATCGTGCGTCGAACCCCGGCGGATTGAGGCGCAATTTCGGATACCGCCGCCAAAGGTGGTGGATTCGTGGACGCCCACCCCAAGATATGGTGTACTTCAGCACGTGACAACACGTGACGTATCATGGCAGTCCGTGACCGGACGTGATGTCCAGGAGGCGGGGTGAGCCGCGCGGCCCGTCGTCGGCCCCTCGCCCGTTGTGGGCACCCGGGGACCGCCCGGGGACCGGCTTCGGGAACGACCGAGGGATCGGTGCTTGACCGCCCCGGAAGAGACCGTCATGGTCGCGACTTGCCCAACAGGTTGTGTTGCTGCCCATCCGCGGCACCACATCTTGTGGATATCCGGTGGAACGTTTGGGGATGAGGCGACAGGATCTGTGGACGAGGGTGGGGTCCCCCTGGGGATGGACGGGGGCTTCCGTCCGCTTCGGGCATCCCCATCGGGTGCCGAGGCGGCTGGGCCCGCCATCGCCGGACCGGGCTAGGAACGACGTCGGCTAGGGGCGCCGCCCGCGGCGCGCGCCCCGACGGGCCGCGTGACCGCACCGGTGTCCCCTCGCCTCGAGAGCGGGAAGAGAACAACACGAGACGAACGGCCAAACGCGCATGCCCCCCGGAGGGCCCGACGGACCACGGCCCGCGGGCCGCGACCTCGGGCGTTCCAGGGCGGATGCGGTTGGGCCGGGGAGGACGGTGTGGCAGTAGAAGACGGCGGAGTGAAGGAATCGGGAGCGGGGACCGAAGGTGCGGTCTCGGGCGAATCGCTCCTTCCCGGAGGCGGGGTCGGCATGGCCAGCCTCCGGGACCGGATCGGTCGAGAGCGCGGGATGACCGGGACGACCAGCAGGACGACGGCGGCGGCAGAAGGCGCTCGCCGGGGCGGACTCGTCATGCAGCGGCGCTTCACCACCCCGGGCACCGACCCCCTGGACGAGGTCCGCTACGTCCGGCGGGACTGCGTCATCAACAACCCGGATGGCTCCGTGGTCTTCGAGCTGCGGGACGCCGAGATCCCGGAAGACTGGTCCCAGCTCGCCAGCGACATCGCCGTCAGCAAGTACTTCCGAAAAGCCGGCATCCACGGCGACCCGAACCGGGGGGAACGGTCGGTGCGGGAGCTGGTCTACCGGGTGGCCCACAGCATCCGGGAAGCCGGTGAGCGCTTCGGCGACTACTTCGCCAGCCGGGACGACGCCGACACCTTCGAGGCCGAGCTCACCCACCTGCTGGTTCACCAGAAGGCGGCCTTCAACTCGCCGGTCTGGTTCAACTGCGGGCTCTGGCACCGCTATGGGATCGAAGGCACCGGCGGCAACTGGGCCTGGGATCCGGCGACGGACGCCATCGTCGAGACCAGCAACGCCTACGAACGTCCCCAGTGCTCGGCCTGCTTCATCCAGAAGGTCGACGACGATCTGATGGCGATCTTCGAGCTGGTGAAGAACGAGGCGCGGCTCTTCAAGTACGGCTCCGGGACCGGCACGAACTTCAGCCGCGTCCGGGGCAAGCAGGAAAAGCTGTCCGGCGGCGGAACGTCCTCCGGGCTGATGAGCTTCCTCGAGGTCTTCGATCGGGCGGCGGGCTCCACCAAGTCCGGCGGCACCACCCGCCGGGCCGCCAAGATGGTCTGCCTGGACCTCGACCACCCGGAGGTGGTCGAGTTCATCGAGTGGAAGGCCAAGGAAGAGGACAAGGCCCGAGCCCTCATCGCCCAGGGCTACCCCGCCGACTTCAACGGAGAGGCCTATCATACGGTCAGCGGTCAGAACTCGAACAACTCGGTCCGGGTCACCGACGATTTCATGCGGGCGGTCGAAGAAGACGGTGTCTGGCAGACCCGCTTTCGGACCGATGGCCGGGTAAACGACACGCTTCGAGCCCGAGACCTCTGGAACAAGATCGGCGAAGCCGCCTGGGCCTGCGCCGACCCCGGCGTCCAGTACGACACGAACATCAACGCCTGGCACACCTGCCCGAACACGGATCGGATCAATGCATCCAATCCGTGCTCGGAATACATGTTCCTGGACGACAGCGCCTGTAACCTGGCCAGCATCAATCTGACGAAGTTCCTGGGCCATGACGGCGTCTTCGACGTCGAAGGCTACCGCCACGCGGTCCGGACGCTGATCACGGCGATGGAGATCCTGGTCGACTTCGCCTCCTATCCGACCCGAGGCATCGCCCAGAATAGCCACGACTACCGCCCCCTGGGTCTCGGCTACGCGAACCTGGGCACCCTGTTGATGCGCCTGGGCATCCCCTACGACAGCGACGCCGGCCGGGGGCTCTGCGGGGCCCTGACCGCCATCCTCTGCGGCCGCGCCTACGCGACCAGCGCCGAGATCGCCTCGGTGAAGGGTCCCTTCCCGGGGTTCCACCACAACCGAGAGCCGATGCTCGCGGTGATGGAAAAGCACCGCCGCTTCGCCTACCAGGTGGACGAGCCGGAGCTCCCCGGCATGGTCGGGGACGGCGCCGCGGGCGTCCCGGATCCGCTGGTACGGGCCGCCCGGGAAGACTGGGACGACGCCGTCGCCCTCGGCCGCCGGTATGGCTATCGGAACGCCCAGGCCACGGTGCTCGCCCCGACGGGGACCATCGGCCTGCTGATGGATTGCGACACGACGGGCATCGAGCCCGACTTCGCCCTGGTGAAGTTCAAGAAGCTCGCCGGCGGCGGCTACTTCAAGATCGTCAACCAGAGCGTCCCGAAGGCCCTCGAACGACTCGGCTACTCGACGGGTCAGGTCGCCGACATCGTCGCCCACGTGACCGGTAGCAACACCTTCACCGGGGCCCCCCACCTGAGCCGCAGTCGGCTGCTGGCCGCGGGGCTCACGGAGGACGAGCTTGCCCGGGCGGAACAGGCGCTGCCCACCTGCTTCGACGTCTCCTCGGCGCTGGCCCCCTGGGTGCTCGGCCCAGACGCCTACGAGCGGCTCGGGGTGCCGGCGGACGTCGCCAGCGCCCCCGGCTTCAGCCTGCCCCGGCACCTGGGGCTCACCCCGGAACAGATCGTCGAGCTCGACGCCCACGTGGTCGGTCACATGACCATCGAAGGGGCGCCCCACCTGGCGCCGGAGCACCTGCCCATCTTCGACTGCGCCAATCGAAACGGCCCCCGGGGGCAGCGATTCCTCCATGCGATGGCGCATGTCCGGATGATGGCGGCGGCGCAGCCCTTCCTGTCCGGGGCCATCTCGAAGACGGTGAACCTTCCGAACGAGGCCACCGTCGACGACGTGCTGGAGATCTACCAGGAGGGCTGGCGCCTCGGGCTGAAGGCCATCGCCCTCTACCGGGACGGCTGCAAGGCGTCTCAGCCCCTGTCCACCTCGTCGTCGAAGGACGGGGACGACGCGCAGGCGGGCGAGGATGCGGCGGCGGCCGACGGCGTCGCGACGAAGGAAGCCGTCGAGCCCGGCGGCGTCGGGCCCGCCGGGGAGGCCGCCGCCATCGGCGCCGCGATCGTCCCGGCCCCGCAGCACGGGGTGAGCCCGCCCAAGACGGTGCGGCACCGACTCCCGAAGAAGCGCGCCGGGTTCACCCAGGAAGCCCTGGTCGGCGGCCACAAGGTCTTCCTACGGACCGGCGAATACGGCGACGGCAGCCTGGGCGAGATCTTCGTCGACATGCACAAGGAAGGCGCCTCCTTCCGGTCGCTGATGAACTGCTTCGCCATCAGCGTCTCCCTGGGGCTCCAGCACGGGGTGCCGCTCCACACCTTCGTCAACGCGTTCACCTTCACCCGCTTCGAGCCCAACGGGCCGGTGCAGGGCCACCCGAACGTGAAGTTCTCCACCTCGATCATCGACTACGTCTTCCGGGTCCTCGGCGTCGAATACCTGAAGCGCTACGAGCTGGCCCAGGTGCCGCCGGAAGAGGAACAGGTCGAGCTTCAGAACCCGACGGACGTCACCGCCGCCCTTCGCGCCGAAGGCGTGCAGGCGACGGATCCGCCCCCGAACCTGCAGCCGGCCCAGCCGGAGCTGTTCGGTTTCGATCCGGCGGAACCGACCGCCGCATCGGCGCAGACCCCCGGCGTCGCCGATGGGGCCCGGCCCACGGACGCCCTGAGCCACAGCCTCGGGGAGATGATGGGAGACGCCCCGCTCTGCGACGTCTGTGGGCACATCACGGTGCGCAACGGCGCCTGTTACAAATGTCTCAATTGCGGAAACAGCATGGGATGTAGCTAGACGTCGGCCTCGTCCCTCGGCATGACGCCCCCGTTCGCCGCTGCAGGTGGACGGGGGCGTTTTCGTTTCAAGGTTGACGTCGACGCCCGGAAGCGTAGAGGCGGTGAGCTTGCCCCGACCGGGGAACGACCCTTTGCCGGCGGCACGGGGGTCGGCAATAGAAGGCCCGCAGGAGGTACGGAGAGATGATGGTCTGCTTGCTTCGACGCATGAGCGTCCTGTTGACCCCCCTGGCGATGGTGCTGGTCGCCGCGGCCTGTGGGGACGATGGCATCGACGACGGACCCGCCGGCGTGGGCCTGGTCCGCATCGTCCACCTGTCCCCGGAGCCCACCCCGAACGTCGACGTCCTGGTCAACGGCGAAGGGGTCAACGTGACCGACGTTCCCTTCGGGGACTCCACCTCGTTCTTCGAGTTTCCGGCGAACTCCTACGATTTCGACGTGATCCCGACCGGAGGGACCGTGGACGACGCCGTGATCCGGCTGGAAGACTTCGAGGTCGGGGTCGACGAAGGCTTCACTTTCGTCGCCTGGGGCACCCTGGACGACGGCACCCTGCCGGCGCTGGCGATCGAAGAGGACTTCGCCGAGCTTCCCGAAGACACCCTGCAGCTCCGGGCGGTCCACGTGGCCGAGGGCGTCGATACCGTCGACGTCTACGCCGTCGCCGTCTCCGACGACACCCAGCTCTTCGGGGGGCTGGAAGAAGGCACCAGCCAGGTGCTCGCGCTGCCGCTAGCAATGGTGCCGGAGGTCGACCCGGTTCCGGTGATCCTGGACGCGAACCAGGACGGCAGCGGCGACGCGACCTTCGACGTGCCCGCCGACCTGTTCGAAGACGGCGCCTTCGTCACCGTCTACGCGGTCGACGATGGCGGTCTGGCCCTCTTCGCCCACACCCGGGAAGACGCCCGGGACCTGGCCCGGATCGACCCGAACTGAGACGGCGGGGAACGGCGGACCGGGTATAGTGGGGGGAGGTCCCCGTCATGCCCTGCGTCAAGTGGATCGCCCCCGAGGGAAGACCCGAGGTCTTCTCCGTCTACAAGAAGATCACGAGCATCGGCCGGGCCCCGAGCAACGACGTCGCCATCGACCACCCGTCCCTGGCCGACTTCCACGCCCAGATCGTCTTCGATGGCCGGGACTTCAACCTGTCCGAGGTCGACCGCCAGGGCGACATCCAGCTGAACGGCAAGAAGAAGCGCCGCTCGAAGATCGTCCACCAGGACCGGATCCGCCTCGGGGAGGTCGAGCTGGTCTTCAGCGTCTTCGACGAGGGGCTGGTGGGACCGGGGACCGGGGACCCGGCGGCGGAGCGGAGCTTCGAGGTCTCCGGCATGCGGAAGCTCGCCGATTTCAGCGAGCGGCTCACCAGCACGAAGACGGTGCAGGAACAGCTCGAGCTGCTGGTGGACAGCATGGTCGAGGTCACCCACGCCCAGAAGGGCTTCGTGGTCCTGCTTCGGGACGGCGAGGCGCAGGTCACGGTGGCCCGAAACCTCCGCCAGCAGGACCTCCCCCCTTCGGTTCAGCACCTGTCCGACAGCATCATCGCCCGGGTGATCGAGACCCGGCGGCCCCTGATCGTCAGCGACGCGCTCCACGACACGATGTTCCAATCGAGCGAGAGCGTGATGAACCTGCGGCTCTCGTCGGTCATGTGCGCGCCCCTGGTCGCCCGGGACCAGCTGCTCGGGGTGATCTACGTCGGGAACGACGACGTGGTGAGCCTCTTCGAGGAGTCCAGCCTGGACGTCCTGTCGGTCTTCGCCTCCCAGGGGGCGCTCATCCTGCAGAACGCCCTGCTCGCCGACGAGCTGCGGACCGACCGGGACCATCTGGCCGCCGAGCTCAAGGACAAGCGCTTCGGCGACATCATCGGGAGCTGCCCGTCGATGCTCGACGTCTTCCGCAAGGTCGAGCGGGTCGCCGGGGCGGACGTGAACGTGCTGGTCACCGGGGAAACCGGCACCGGCAAGGAGCTCATCGCCCGGGAGATCCACCGCCGGTCGAACCGGGCCCAGGGCCCCCTGGTGGTCGTCAACTGCGGGGCGATCCCCGAAAACCTGATGGAGTCGGAGCTCTTCGGCCACGTCCGGGGCGCCTTCACGGGCGCCGTCCAGACCCGGCCGGGGAAGTTCCAGCAGGCCAGCGGCGGCACCCTGTTCCTGGACGAGATCGGCGAGCTCCCCGTCGCCCTGCAGGTGAAGCTCCTGCGGGCGCTGCAGGAACGAGAGGTGATCAAGGTCGGCGAAAGCCGGCCCGAAAAGGTCGACATTCGGGTGGTCGCCGCGACCAACCGGGAGCTCGAAGAGGAGATCCGCCAAGGGCACTTCCGAGAGGACCTCTACTACCGCCTGAACGTCGTGAACCTGCACCTGCCTCCCCTCCGGGAGCGGGGGGAAGACGTCGTCGTCCTGGCGAAGTACCTGCTGAAAAAGTACGCGGAAGAGCTGGCCTCGAAGGTGCGGGGGTTCACCCCGAACGCTTTGGTGGCGATCCGCAAGTACGAGTGGCCGGGGAACGTCCGGCAGCTGGAAAATCGGCTGAAGAAGGCGATCGTGCTGTGCGACAAGAGCCTGGTCGGGCCGGAAGACCTCGACCTCTTCCCGGAGGCGCTCCAGGACATCCTTCCTCTGCCGCAGGCTCGGGAGGACTTCACCCGCCGCTACATCCTGGAAGTGCTGGAACGAAACGGCGGAAACCGAACCAAGACGGCCCGGGACCTGGGGGTCGACCCCCGCACCGTCTTCCGATACCTCGAGCGGGAGTCCCGGGAACCGGACGAGCTCCTGGCGGCCTCGCCGGGACCCAGCTCCACCGGCGAATGACCTTCCTCCGGGAGCGCGATGGGCTGGTCCGACACAGGAACCCCCGGGGCCGCGAAGGGTGGCGCGGGCGGACGGTGCGCGACCCTGCTCGCTCGGGTCGGGTCCGCGACGCGGATGTCGCGGCTCGCCCCGGGGGAAGAGGGCCGTTGGCGCGAATCGGGGCGATTCCGCGCCCCTTTCCCTGACTGGCCCGATTTTCGCATAGCCGCGCCCTGGCGATCGGTCGCCCTCCTGCTGCCGGTCGTCGTGGCGATCATGCCGGGCTGTCTGGTCACCGAAACGAAGCGCTTCCCGCAGGAACAGAACCTCCCGTCCTCCGTCGTCACGGACGAATCGGCGGAGTTCCAGGCGGACGAGATCATCCGCCTGGAGGGCCTGCCCGCCCCCCTCGACGGTGGGGTGCCGACGGAGCTCACCCTGAACGTCGTCGTTCGGGATCCCAACCTGGACCAACGCCTCCAGGCGCGGCTTTTCGCGGACAACGCGCCGCCGGGTCTTCCCTCGTCCCAGGAGGTCGGCTGCCCCCCGGGGGTCGACAACGTGCTCCTCTGCCGCGACGTCGAGCCCACCCCGGACCGGCAGCTGGAGCGGCCCCTGACCCTGGGGCCCATCCAGCTGGCTCTGCTCGGCCTGGGGCTCGACGAAGGACGCTGCCTTCGCCTCGACCTGCGGGTCTCGGAGCAGTTCAACACGGACCGGGGCAGCGACGACCCGGATGGTGACTTTTTCGTCTCCCAGCTGGTGTGGTGGGTGCTCGTGACCAACGGGGATCCGAACGTTCCCCTCGGGAGCTGCCCCCAGTGACCGCCTGCCGACGCACCGGGGCCCTGGCGATGGCCCTCGCCGGGACCCTTCTCCTGCCCTCGGGCTGCGGTCTCGAAACCCGGGATGCGGACAGCACGGTCAACGTCTGCGAGACGACGGCGGACTGCGGTTCCGGCGAGGTCTGTAGCGACGACGGGGTCTGCCTGTCGGAACGGGGACGCCGGCTCCGGCTGGCCCTGGCCATCGTGGCGCCGGGGGCGGCCGCGGAAGGAGAGTCCCTGCGCTACGCGACCCCCCTCTTCGAGTTCGAGCCGGGCAACTCCGGGCCCGTCACCCTGCCCCGGCCGCTCACCGTCACCGGGCAGGTCCGTCGCGCCGATGGTCAGCGGGTCGCCGCCGAGCTCTTCTTCAACCGGCAGGGGATCGACCTTCCGGAGGTCCGCCGGCAGGTCCGGGCGGGGACCTTCACGGACGAGCAGGACCTGCCGGGCTTCCCGATGCCCATGGACTACACCGTCCAGCTGACGGAAGGCGTTTCCTACGAGGTCGTGGTCGAGCCCCGGGGCGCCGACCTCTACGAGCTGCCTCCCCTCCGGCTGGGGGCCCGGACCTTCGAAGACGACGACGGGGACGGGCGGGTCGCGCTGGACCTGACCTATCCCGACGTCGAGCTCGCCCGGACCGGAGGTCGGGTCGTGGACAGCCAGGGTCGGCCGGTCCCCTGCGTCCGCGTCGCCGCCGTCGATCCGGACACGGGCCTCCGGGTCAGCAGCATCGCCGCCACCCTGGGCGCGACCTGCGAGGGGGGTGGCGGCGACGAAGACCCGCCGCCGGAAGATCCCCCGGAAGACGGCCTCGCGGGTCGCTTCGAGCTCGCGGTGGACCCCACGGTGGGCCGCTACCTGCTTCGCCTCACCCCGGCGAGCCCGCTGCCCACCCTCACCTTCGACCCCCGCTTCGCTGCCCCGGACGTCGATA
>DAPKRP010000176.1:0-3046 GCA_031800515.1 Polyangiaceae bacterium LLY-WYZ-14_1
CTTGGTGCCCTCCACGTAGAGGTCGCCGTTCGGCATCACCTGCTTGACCCGCACGGCGATCTCCCCCCGCACCCGGCTGCCCCGCTGGGTCTCCCCGTCACCCAGGAAGCTGCTGCGGCTGGCGATGTCGATGAGGCTCGACGGGTCGATGTTCGGGTAGGCCTGCTGAAGCGCCGAGGTCAGCCCGAAGAAGCTCGAGGCCCCGAAGCTCGCCGACTGCTCCCGCTCGAGGTCGGTGCGGGCGTCGCCGGCGGCGCGGGGGCTCTCGTCGATGCGGATGGTGACGAGGTCGCCCACCCGGGTGGCCCGGAAGTCGGCGAAGAGGCTGACGCTCGAGTCGTGCCAGAGGCTTCCCTCGCTCACCGGCTGGGGCGCCGACTGGTAGTCCCCGGCCTGGAAGTCTCGCTCTCGCGGGGTGTGGGGGCGGATGTGCTGGGGCCGGGCGCAGCCGAGCCCGACGGCGCAGGCGACGACGAGTACCCCAGCCTGCAAGCACGGTCCGGGTTTGCGTCGGTTCCGAACGCCGAGGCCGGGTCCCGGGGCGCGTCGTGCCCGGGTCGGATTCACCGGCGCGCGCCGGAGGGTCGGGCGGCGCGTCATCGCAGCACCACCTGGACGGTGCTCCCGTCGAGGACCCGGGCCTCCACCGTCGCCTCCGTGGCGCCGTTGGTGACGCGGATCACGTCGCCGACCCGGCCGGCCTGCCGGGCCTCCCCCATCGCCGAGACCCGTACCCGCCCGACGACGGCCAGGATCCGCACCGGCGTGCCCGGCGCCATCACCGGGTCGGGGCAGCGCACCCGGGCGCGGACCGGCAGCCGGGTCTCCCGGCCCCGGGCGCTCAGCGTCACCGCCCCGGCC
Source organism: Polyangiaceae bacterium LLY-WYZ-14_1 (assembly GCA_031800515.1). Classification (GTDB taxonomy): domain Bacteria; phylum Myxococcota_A; class Polyangia; order Polyangiales; family DAPKRP01; genus DAPKRP01. Next base: position 862 of record DAPKRP010000176.1, read on the forward strand.
ACCCGGGCCTCGCCGGCGCGGAGGGGGAGGTCCGCGTCGGCCCGGGCGGTGAGGGGGCCCTCGGCGACGGTCACCGGTCCGGAGACCTGCACCCCGAGCACCTCGCAGGGCGCCAGGTCCCGGGCCATCGCGGCCTGGACCAGCCGGTCGAGCTCTCCCCCGGCGAGGCGTCGCGCCCCCCGGCGAACGCGGACCGCGGCGGGGAGCCGCAGCGCCTCGGGCTGGCGGCCGGCGGCGCGGAGGGCGGCGATCATCTCCGCCCGGGTCACCCGTCGGCTCGCCCCCGGGGGCGGGGCGGGACCGACGTCGATGGTGGCCAGGTCGGAGCCCGCCAGGGCGGGAACCAGCTCGCCGAGGAGCACCCGGTCCTGGGCGGCCGCCCGACCGGGCGCGACGAAGCCCCAGCCGCCGGCCTCCAGGGGACCGGCGGGTGCCAGGACGGCGGCGAGGCCGCCGACGGTGACGAGGGCGAGGACGACGAGCTCCGCTGCCGCCGACGAGGCCGGCCCGGGACGCCGGGCGCCGGGGCGTTCCGGTCGCCTGGCGCGGCCTCCCAGTCGGCGGGCGCCACCGGCGACCCGGGGGGCGGTCGGCGCGGCCTTGGCGGGGGTCCATCGGTCCATGCGCCCTCGTCGTTCGCAGAGGCCGTGCCAGCTTCCGGGCGTTCCTCGAAGAGCGGCGAGATCGCGTGTTTTCCCGTCCCCGTGCGGTTCTTCGAGGCCGGGATCCGCCAATCCCTCGTCGCCGACTCGTCAGGCCTCCGACGCTCCTCCGCGCCGACGATCCGCATTCCAGCGCGCCGCGACCCCCCGGCCGATCCTGGGCGGCCCCGGCTTCCGATCCGCTCCGAATGGATTCCTGTGATGTTGCATTCTTATGGTTTCAGCGGAACGGGCGTTTGATCATCCGAGGGTCGCCGCCATGCCCACCTCTCGACCGCACCGACCGTTCTCACCCCGTGCCTCCCGGGGGAGGGCCCCGCGCCCGGCGCCCCTGCTGCTGGTCCTCCTTCTGGCGGGTGGGCTGCCCGTGGGCTGCGCCGCGGTCGACCGGCCTCCGGGGCTCGGGACCAGGCCGGGGACCGCCGGGCCCCCGGCGGAGGACGAGGACGGCGATCCCACGGAGCGCCTGCCCCAGGGCGAGGCGCTGGCACCGACCCTCGACGACCTACCGGCGGAGGCCCAGGACCCGCCGGGGGCTCCGGAGGCGTGCGCGAGCATCGAGCTCCAGGTCGAGCGGCCCGAGCCCACGGTGCTCTTCGTCGTCGACCGATCCGGCTCGATGCGGGGCGCGTTCTTCGGAGACCGGGAGCTCACGCGCTGGCAGGCCCTCCGCCAGGCGTTGTTCGGAGAACCGACTCCACCGGCCGCCGGGGCGGAGGACCAGGCCACCGAGCGAGCGGGTGTGGTCCGCCGCCAGGCCTCCGGCGTGCGCTTCGGGATGGCCTTGTTCACCTCCACCGGGCTGCCGCCGGACAACCACTGCCCGAGCCTGGTGGAGCTCGCTCCCGCCCTGGACCAGGCCGCGGACCTCGCGGGCACCTTCGACGCCGCGCCGCCCCCTCACAATGGCAAGACCCCGACCGGCGAGGCCATCGACGCGGTCCTCGACCAGCTCGCCGCCTCCCCGCGGTCGGAAGAGGCCCCCGTCGTCCTGGTGCTGGCCACCGACGGGGACCCGGATCGCTGCGACGACCCCACCGCCCACGACGACGAGGCGCGCGCCCGATCCGTCGACGCGGTGCGGCGCGCCCACGACGAGCTCGGGATTCCCACCTACGTGCTCGCCCTCGGTCAGATGCGGGAAGATCATCTCCAGGCGCTGGCGAACGTCGGGGTGGGGCGCCCCTTGCCGGGAGAGGTGGCGGACCAAGGGCCGGCCCCCGAGCCGGCGCCCTTCTGGTCCCCCGAGGACGCGGCGGGATTGGAGGCGGCGATCGGGGAGATCGTCGGCGGTACCCTGTCCTGCGAGCTCACCCTGGATCGACCCTTCGACCCGGATCGGGTCTGCCAGGGAGAGATGTGGCTGGACGACGAGCGCGTGTCCTGCGACCAGCCGGGAGGCGGCTTCCGGGCCACCTCGGAGACGACGGTGGAGCTCCTCGGAGAGACCTGCCGCCGGCTTCGAAGCGGGCGGGTCGCCTCCGTCTCCGGGCGCTTTCCCTGCGAGGTCGTCCTCCGCTGAC
>DAPKRP010000177.1:0-5606 GCA_031800515.1 Polyangiaceae bacterium LLY-WYZ-14_1
CCCCCGGCGACGACCCCCACCGGTACCTGTTCACCGTCTACGCCCTGGACACGGAACGCATCGGTCTCGGCCCCACCGCGACCGGCGCCCTGACCCGCTTCGTCCTCGGCCAGCACACCCTCGCCCTGGGCCGGCTCACCGGCACCTACGCCCGCCCCGGACCGTGATCAGCGGCGGCCGTCCCGGTCCTGCGCGGCCGGAGCGCTCCCCGGGGGGGCCGGTGGTCAGAGCGGGCTGGTGCCGAAGACGACCCGCACGCTATCGATCCCCGAGCCCTCGACGAAGGGCTCCGTGCCGACGGCGACGGTCAGGGTGAAGGAGGCGTCCGGATCGCCGCTTCGGAAGCCCAGACCCATCGACATCCGCAGCCGGTCGAAGCCGAAGTCGTCGAAGTTCGCTCCGAACACGTTGCCCACGGAAAAGTGGAAGCTGCCGTCCAGGAGCACCCAGATCGGATAGCGGTATTCCAGGGTGGTGACGGCGGCGGTGCGACCTCGGAGGATGCCGGGAAGAAAGCCGCCGAAGATCAGAGGGTCGCCCCCGAGCTCCACCAGCTCGGTGAAGGGCACCCGGTCCGAGCCCAGGGGCTCGACGAAGCCCCCGTAGACGTTCAGCCCGATGGTCCGGAAGCGCCCGAGGTCCGCGTAGGCCCCCACCGTGCCATCCAGGCGGACCCAGCTGCGCTCCGTCCCCCGGGACAGATCCACCCCGTGCTCTCCCCGGGCCATCGCCCGGAAGCCGGACTGGGGGCTCGGTCGGGGGCGGCGGCTGTCGGCGTCCAGGGTCAGCCGCTGGGTGTAGGCGGTGTAGCCGTTCTCGAAGGCGGGGGGTGGACCGTCGAACACGCCCTGCTGGATGCGGCTCTGGACGCTCGGGTCGCCCCGGAAGCTCGCGTTGCCGAACTCCCGGTCTTGGACCGCGACCCCCCACTCGACGTAGCTCGACCGCCAGCTCTTCACCCGAAGCCGCGCCTCTGCGCTCAGGAGCCGCTGGCGGTAGCGGGCCCGGTCGGTGCGGTCGACGTCGAAGCCGATGCCGGAAAAGATGTAGTCGGGGCGTTCGACGTATTCGAGCTTGAGCTCGGTTTCGAGAGAGTCGTTTGGAACGTAGCGGTCCGCCACCGTGACCCGGTACCAGTCGATCCCGCCGAAGCCACCGAAGACCCGCAGGTCGTTCCCTTCGATGAAGGCGTCGTTGTGGAAAAAGAAGAGTCCGACGCTGGTACGGAAATCAAAATTGAAAAAGAACGTGGGGACGAGCCCGGCGTTTTGCTTCGGACCGAAGGTGAACAGGTCGTACAGAAACAGGACGAACTGTTGTTGTTCCGCCTTCGTCAGCGCTTCTTCCAGGGGCCGGCGCAGCAGGTACTCGAACAGCAGGTGGATCGGGAATAGCAGGGTCCGGGGGACCCAGAGCAGCGCGTCCCCCACCGACGGGCCCTCCGGAGGGCGACCGTCGTAGCGGGGAAGGTCGCGCTTCACCTCGGAGGGCGGACCGTCGAAGGGGGGGAGCTCGGTACCCGGCAGACCGACCCAGGCGGGTGGCGCGGGCTCCGCGTCGGTCTCATCGGGTGGGGCGTCGTCGGTCGGCGTCTCGGCCGCGGCGGTGTCCGCGGTGGCGGCAACAGGCTCGGCCTCTGCGGCGTCGGCCTCTGCGGCGTCGGCCTCCGCAGCGTCGACATCTGCAGCGTTCGCCTCGGCCTCCTGATCCTGAGCGGAGGCCGGCGCCGGGAGGGCGGCCAGGACCCATGCGAGCACCCCGGCGGCGGCCGCGCGCTTCCCCCCCGGCCACCCCTCGGGACGCGGTATGTGGGTCATCGGGGCGGTCCCTTCTCCGGACGTTCCAGCCCCACCACCTGGAGCGTCCGGGGTCCCGTCGCGTAGAGGTGGACCAGGGCGGGGCCGGTGTCCTCCCCCGGACGGTCCGTCGAGCGGGCACCGACCGACACCACCAGGTAGGCCGGAGCGCCGACGGAGGCCTCGGGGATCGGAGGCACCGCGACGCACACCCGGCCGTCCCGGTCGACCGTCGGCGACGCGATCCCGCGCTCGTCGAAGCGGTCCCCGACGAAGAGACGCGCCTCGTAGCGACGCGTCTCCCGAGGCCGAATGTCGGTCCAGGTGGCCAGGTCTTCCATGCACAGCCGGGGCCCCCCGCCGTCGTCGCCGCCGCCGCCGCCGCCGGTCCGAAGGGTGGGCTCGGTCAACGGCGACAGCCGGGTGAGATAGCGGTCGAGGAGCTTGTCCCGCCGCCCCTTGAGGATGCGGGCGAGCTCGCGTTCGACGACCGGCTCGGACCACCGGCCCCGGGCCGCCAGGGCATCGATGTGGGGATCCCGGAAGCGCGCCAGGATGCGGGCGGCCCAGGCGGCGTCGCCCTCCGCCTTGCTGGTGAAGGCCTTGTTCGGGTAGCCCGTCCGCCAGGCGTCGGCATCGAAGCGCCGGGCGTCGTAGTAGCCGAGCTCCCGGCCCGCCGGGCCGAAGGAAGCGTGGTGCCACGGCCTATCCGGGATCCCCAGGGTGACGAAGTCGACCAGGATCTGCTCGAGGTCGACGTAGCCGGCGTGGCCGAAGCGAGGCGGAAGCTCCGGGACGACGTAAAGGATCCCGAAGCAATCTCCAAAGTCGATCATGTAGTGGCGGACAAAGCCGTAGCCGTCGTCCCCCAGGCTCATCCAGGCGGCCAGGGTGTTTTCCTGGCGGGAATCGATGTGGTCCGTCAGCGCGGCAAAGACGTACATCCCCCGAAGCTCGCGGCGGTCCTGATGAGGGATCACGTCGTTCGGGTCGTCCTGGCGCGTGCCCTCGTAGCGCCAGGGGCTGATGGGTCGGCCCTCGATGAACTGGCTGACGCTGGCTCGGTAGACGCCTTCCCCGTAGGAGGTGGCTTTGTCGAGGACCTCGGCGATGTGGTCCTCGGTCATCTCCTCGACGCTGCCGTTGGTGCGTTCCACCTCCGCCGTCGGGTCGAGCTCCAGGTCGTCCCGTCGGAAGGTGACCACCCGGTTGCAGGGGGCGTAGTAGCCCGCTGACCAATAGATCGCGGCACCGATGACGTCGGCGGCGGAGGGTCGCTCGTTCTGGAGGTCGCCGTCCGTCTTGAGCAGGTACCGGGTGCCCTCCGCGTCTTCGATCTGAAAGCCGGGGTTCGCCCCATCGGGTTTGCCGCCGACGACGGTCCAGGGCCGGGGCACGGGATCTTCCCGGTCGGCGCAGGCGCCGAGGGCCACCTGCGTCGGCGACATCCGCCGGCGTCCGATCCGATTGTTGAACCAGCTCGAGTCCGGCACCTCGTCCATCGCGTTGACGTTCGGGGCCGGGGTCGTCTGCTCGAGGAGCCAGAACTCGCTGACGGGCCGGAAGAAGGTGTTCTCCACCCCATCCCACACGTACGGCGAATAGAACGTTTCCGGCCGAGGCCGGAACGGACGGCGGTCCGGATCCTGCCAGGTGGGCTCCCGCATCGGAAAGCGCCGCAGGCCACCGGTCGCGCAGCCCACGGCGCCGGCCAGCGCCAGGCCGATGAGCATCCACCGAACGGCCCGGGCGGGGCCCGGCCCCGAGCCCCGGCTCGTCCTTCCCCGCCCCGGTCTTCCTCGACGACCTCTCCGAGCGTTCATCCGTGCGCCGCCTCCCGGCGGCCCCGCGGTGTATCCCAGTCCGTCGCTTCGGGACAAGCGCGTCGCCTCGCGTATCCTGGCCCCCGATGACCGGCGGCACCCCCGAGGCGAGCTGGCGCTCCCGAGCGGCCCGGGAGCTTCTTCGACGAAGCGCATCCACGGCGTTACGCCTGCCCCGGCCTCTGGTTTCGTGGATCGCCGGGGGGGCGCCCCCCGTCCTGGAGGGCCAGCCCCTCGACCCTCAGGTCCACGCCGTGCTGGCCAGCCACCGCCGCCTCGCCCTGCCGACCATGGACACCCTGGCCGTCGACGAGGCGCGGTCGGCGTTCCTCGAGCAGTCGGCGCTGCTCGACGCCGAGCGGGTGTCGATGGCGGAGTGCCGGGAGCTCTCCGTCCCCGGGGCCGCGGGCCCTCTTCCGGCGCGCCTCTACGTCCCCCGGGGCGCCCAGCACCCCGGACCGGCCCTGGTGTACTTCCACGGCGGGGGGTTCGTCGTCGGCGACCTCGATTCCCACGACCGCTTCTGCCGGTTCCTCGCCGACCGTTCCGGGGTGCGCCTCCTCGCCGTCGCCTACCGGCTCGCTCCGGAGCACCCCTTTCCCGCCGCCCCGGACGATGCCCTGGCCGCCTGGCGCTGGGTCACCGACGACCCTTCCCGCATCGGCGCCGCCCCGGGGCGGTTGGCGGTCGGCGGGGACAGCGCCGGGGGAAACCTCGCCGTGGTCGCCTCCCTGGACGCTCGGGCCGCCGGCGGACCGCTGCCCACCTTCGCCCTGCTGATCTATCCCGCCCTGGATCTGACCCGGAGCTCCGTCAGCCATCGGACCTTCGCCGAGGGGTACCTCCTCACCGGGCGCCTGATGGACTGGTTCCTCGACCACTACGCGCCAGACGCGTCGGACCGACGACACCCCCGGGCGTCCCCGCTGCTCGTCGACGACCTCCGGGGGCTACCGCCGACCTATCTGGTGACCGCGGGCTACGATCCCCTTCGGGACGAGGGACGACGTTTCGCCGATCGGCTGCGGGACGCCGGCGTGCCGGTCCGTTACGACCACCAGGCCGGGCTCGTCCATGGTTTCATCGCCATGCTCGGCGGCGTCGCCCGCGCCCGCCAGGCGGCGGACGAGCTGGCCGCCGTGCTTCGGGAGGCCCTGGGCTGAGATGGTCGCCCGATCGCTCCGATCATCCGGTTGGCCGGGGCGGCCGTGCTGGACGGCGCCCCGGCCCCCGCACGCCCTCTTTAGAGCCGGTTCGCGAATACCCGGTTGCCGGTGCCTGCGTCCTGGACGGGGGCGGCGTTCCCCCGCAGGTCGTTGAACAGGACGCGGCTCCGGGTCGAGTTGGCTCCCAGGCTGGCTCCGATCTCGTTGTCCCGGAGGTCGCTCGCGACGACCGTCGTCCGGGCGACGGGGTCGGTGACAGAAGCGCTTCCGACCTCGACACCGACCAGGTTCCGGGAGGCGGTCAGGCCGAATACGGCGTTCCGCTCCGTCACCGTCCCGGCGGGATTCGAACGGCAGCTGCGGAAGGTGCTGCGGAGCCCGTCCACCACCACGCCCCGGCTGCTGTCGAAGACCGTGCCGCCGAACAGCACGTTCCGGCTGGCTCCGAGCACCTGGAACCCTGCGACGGCGGCCTCGGCGACGTCGTTGTTCGCCAGGACGTTCCCCTCCGCGTCTTCTTCGACGGAGACCCCGACCTGGACCTCTTCGAACGCGTTGTCCGCGACGAGGTTCCCGGACGCGCCGAAACCGCAGACGGTCACGCCGAGCCCGGCGCGCTCGATGCCGTTCCGGACGATGCGATTGCCCGACGCGGGGACCGTGAGGCCGGCGCCCACGCGAACGTCCACCGCGGTGCCCACGTCGACGAACAGGTTGCCTTCGACCACCGCGTTGCTGACGCCGTTCAGGACGACGCCGCTCCCATTGCCCCGGCCCACCCGGGTACCGTCGATCTCCACCCCTTTGAGCTCGAAGTCGGC